>NZ_FLYE01000034.1 GCF_900093605.1 Candidatus Terasakiella magnetica | reverse complement strand
CTTAGCTGGAGGCGAGTAATCCGGTGCTTAAGATACTCATCATGATACCGAGGAACAGGTCGAGGATGACGATGCCGATGGCGGCACTTAAGGGGATGTGGAGTGTTCTTTTGGCAAGATTGGCTATCCAGACAAGCCCGGCGAACATAAGCCCGACTGAAAGCGATGAGGCGCCTTCCCATGTGATGAGTTTGCTGGCTTGGGCAAGACCGACCAGCAGATACATGGTGTTATAAAGACAGCCGAGCCAGTTATAAGCGATGATGAAATCAAGAAACTGGTCACGCCGATTGATGAACGTGCAAATCCGTTCCATCAAAACCGGAAAGATCAACCACGCCAGAATATAAGTTTCACTCTCAACAAAGAAATAGCGCCAGCCCTCATGCTTTTCAGGATTAAAGCGCAGTAACATCAAAAGAATATAAAGCGGGGCCACAAGGACGGCTGCCCAATAAAGCGAGGCCCAAAAACCGCGCGCACCGCCCACCATCATTTTCACGCCGCTGGTGTCTAGACGCACAAGGCGCGAGGCACAGGCTAAACCGTAAAAAAGGGCGCGCAGATCAATCATGAAGCCTCTTTAAAATAATCTTCTAAAATAGCCTGATAAATTTTGCTCAGGTTGGTTAAATCTTCAACTTTCACATTTTCATCCACTTTATGCATGGTTTGTCCCACAAGGCCAAATTCTGCCACGGTGCAGGAATGGGTGATAAAACGCGCATCAGACGTACCACCGGATGTGGAGCGCTCAGGGGCCACCCCAGTGACTTTTTCTGTGGCACTGGCAATCAGGTCGGTGAGGATATCTTGCGGGCTCATGAAGCTTTCGCCACTGATGCGGGTCTTAAGCGTGTAGTTGGTATCTACCTCATCCAGTGTTTTGCGAATCCACTCTTCAAGGGAGGCACCTGTGTGGATATTGTTATAGCGAATGTTAAATTTGGCCGTGGCTTGTGCCGGAATGACATTTTCAACCTCATTGCCACAGTCAATGGTGGTGAGGGACAGGCTGGAGGGATCAAAAAACTCATTGCCGGTATCAAGTGGCTCAGCAATCAGCGCATCCAGCATCTTAACCAGACGGGGCAGGGGATTGTCTGCGCGGTGGGGGTAGGCCACATGGCCTTGGGTGCCATGCACGGTGAGCACACTGTTGATGGAACCGCGGCGCCCCACTTTCATCATCTCACCCATACATTGGGGATTGGTGGGTTCACCCACAAGGCAGTGATCCATGATCTCGCCTTGCTCTTCCATCCATTGCAGTACCTTTTTTGTCCCATTAATGGCCGGGCCTTCTTCATCGCCTGTGATGAGAAAAGAGATTGAACCTGAAAGAGTATCACCTTGGGCTTGAAGGAAGTTTTGAACCGCTTCCACAAAGGCAGCAACAGCGCCTTTCATATCGGCAGAACCACGCCCATAAAGGCGGCCCTCATGAATTTCACCACCAAAGGGGTCATATTGCCAGCCAGCAAGATCACCCACAGGCACCACATCAAGATGGCCTGCAAAACAGAAGTTTGGCGCTTGTGTGCCAATGCGCGCATAAAGGTTTTCTACGCGCTCTGTACCGTCTTCTTGAAAGGGCAGGCGATGACAGGTGAAGCCGAGCTTTTCCAATGCGCCTTGCAAGAGATCAAACACACCTTCATCTTTGGGCGTTACACTGGGGCAACGGATGAGGTCTTGGGTGAAGGTGATGGTATCGATCATGGCGGGGGCCTATTTAAGTGTTACTTTTATAAAACTATAACGGCCTCAAGCTTCTGACAAGCTAGAGGCCGTATATTTTGTCATTCTGGCTTTGGTCCAGAATTTATGGATGCTGGACCAAAGCCCAGCATGACCATTGAATTAATCGCGCAACAGTTCGTTTACGGACGTTTTAGAGCGTGTTTTCTCATCAACGCGTTTAACGATAACCGCGCAAGCCAAGTTCGGGCCAGGTTCGCCGTTTGGCAGTGGTTTACCTGGCAATGTGCCGGGGACTACAACAGAATAAGCCGGAACGCGACCGTAAGTTACTTCGCCTGTTTCACGATCAACGATCTTTGTAGATTGACCAAGGAAGACACCCATGGAGATCACGGAACCTTCTTCAACAATCACACCTTCAGCAACTTCTGAGCGTGCACCGACAAAGCAGTTATCTTCAATGATAACCGGACCAGCTTGAAGCGGCTCAAGAACACCACCGATGCCTGCACCACCAGAGATGTGAACGTTTTTACCAATTTGTGCACAAGAACCAACCGTTGCCCATGTATCAATCATGGCACCTTCATCAACATAGGCGCCAAGGTTAAGGAAAGACGGCATCAAAACAGCATTTGGGGCCACATAGGCAGAACGGCGAACCACACAACCCGGTACAGCACGGAAACCGGCTTCGCGGAAGTTGGCTTCGCTCCAGCCTTCAAATTTAGACGGCACTTTATCCCACCAGTTGGCATTTTCACCCGGTGCGCCAGCAATTGTTTCCATGTCATTGAGACGGAAAGAAAGCAGAACAGCCTTTTTCGCCCACTGGTTTACGACCCAGTCAGAACCGGATTTTTCTGCAACGCGCAGGGCACCGCTGTCCATCAGGTTCAATGCTTCATTCACAGCATCGCGGATTTCACCTTTAGTGTCGTAATTTACAGAATCACGGTTTTCAAAAGCATTTTCGATTACGGATTCAAGTTGAGCTTTATCCATTGATTTGGGCCTTCTCTTTAAAGTCAGTCAAAAGTTGGCGAGACAATGGAAAAATTGAGCTCTCCTGTCAAGTTTTTGCGTGTTTTCTAATGAACAAATCTTTTCTTATGGGAATCCTATGATGGTATGTCAGAGGGGAATGAGGTTTACTTAAAGTTTTATTTCAAAATATGACCATCATGTTTAAGGGTGATTATTGGTTGAAGAGATTAAACCATAAATTAAATTAGAAAAATAATATAATTATTTCAATAACTTATATTATTCTTTAGAAAATTCACCTATTTGGGTGATTACGTAGTTCTGGGTATGTCGCAGTATTGTTGCAGCGCAAAATAAACACGGGAAGGAACTGTGTAATGTTTAAAAATAGCGAAGAAGTTTTTTTTGATAATAACGAACTCATTGTCAGTAAAACGGACCTCAAAGGCCGTATCACCTATGCCAATGATGTTTTTCTTACGGTTTCGGGGTATACTTTAAGTGAAGTAATGGGCCAGCCCCATAACCTTATTCGTCATGATTTTATGCCGCGTAGCGTTTTTCATCTTTTGTGGGAAACCTTGCAGGATAAAAAAGAAATTTTCGCCTATGTGGTGAATAAGACCAAAAACGGGGGGCATTATTGGGTTTTGGCCCATGTGACACCATCCCTAAATGGAAATGGCGAGATTATGGGGTATCATTCTTCGCGCCGTGTGCCGGACCGCGACCTTTTAAACACACAGATCATCCCGCTTTATGAAGAGCTCAACCGTCTTGAAGCTGCGGCAAATAACCGCAAGCTCGGTATGGAAGATGCCGTGAAATATTTCACTGATGTGGTGGAAAGCCATGCACCAGATTATCACCAGTTCATCCTGACCCTTGATCGATTGGCAGCATAATGTTGGGTAAAGGGGAAAAGTCTAGGGCGATCTCACAATATGTTGAGGTCTGCGAAGCCGTGGCGGAAGGTGATTTTGAAAAACGCATCATCGATATGCCTAAAGATGGGGATTTGCGCGCATTAGCCAAAGCCATTAACCGTTTAATTGATCGCACCGATGCCTATGTGCGTGAAACCACGGCCTCACTTGAATGTGTGCGCGACAATAAATATTACCGCCGCATCAACATGAACGGCATGATGGGGGCGTTTGGGGTTGCCAGTGAAGTAATCAATGATGCCACTCAAGCCATGGAAGATCGCGTGAGTTCTTTTAATGATGTGGTGGTGACTTTTAACGATACAGTCTCAGGCGTTGTTCATAACGTTGAAGATACCGCAAACGGGTTGGAAAATCAGGCCAAAGACATGTCCGACCTTTCTGGGGAGACATCGCAAAAAGCAAGTTTTGTCGCCTCAATCGCTGAACAAACCTCTTCCAACATCAATACGGTGGCTTCTGCAACTGAAGAGCTGAATGCCTCCATTTCTGAGATTAGTGCGCAAACCCATCGCTCTATGGATATTTCCAATGTGGCAGTTGATCAAAGCAGTTTGGCCCAAGAGCAGGTGACAAAATTGGCTGAAGCTGCTGATGAAATTACCAATATTGTGGGCTTGATCAGTGATATCGCCGCCCAGACCAATATGCTGGCGCTTAATGCCACTATTGAAGCGGCCCGTGCAGGCGATGCGGGTAAAGGCTTTGCGGTTGTGGCTGGGGAAGTTAAAAATCTTGCCAGCCAGACTACAGGGGCCACAGATGAGATCGAAAATAAAATTGGCGCGATTCAGAAAGTAACTTTAGAGGCGCAACGCTCTATTTCTGAAATTTCTAAAACGATCCAGAATTTAAGTGATAGTTCTTCGTCTGTCGCCGCCGCTGTGGAAGAGCAAAATGCTGCAACCGGTGAGATCAGTCGCAGTGTGGCAGAAGCTGCGCGTGGTATGGCGGAAACCAAAAGCGATATTGACCTGTTATTAGGTGTTGCTGAAAATGCGCAAACGACCAGTGATCAGGTCTCTCAATCGGCTAATAGCCTGCCTTCAGAGACCCAAATGCTCAAGCAATCCCTTGATGAGTTTATGATTAAGGTGCGCGAAGTCGTTTGATCGGCTTTTGTGTGTGAGGGACCTTGTGCAACGCCAATGATGCTGTATGCTGGCCTCATTGGCGCTTTGCTTGTTGTGATGGATAGGTGTGAATTTCTCCGTGCTTCAGTAAAAGGGAGCCGATGGACCCTTATTTCATTACAGGAGCAATTTAATGTCTCAATTGGTTAATGCCCAAACCGCAAAAGTTCATATTACCTTCACATTGGAAGATGGCACAGTTGTGCCTGCCTCACCTGATGGGCAGCCTGTTGAGCTGGTTGTGGGGGAGCCTTGTGGCTTTAAGGCCGTTGATGACGCATTGCCAACCATGGCGGTGGGTGAAGAGCGCACCTTGCAGCTGACAGCTGAAGAAGCTTTTGGTCTGCCGGACCCAAACTTGCGTTTTGAAATTGAACGCGCCCAGGTTCAGGCCGAAGGTGACATTCAGCCCGGTATGGCCATGCAGATGGATAATGGCGATGGTCAAGTCATGACCGCGATCATCCATGAAGTGACAGAAACAACCGTGCGCGTTGATGCAAACCACCCATTGGCTGGTGAAGCATTAGCTTGTAAAATCGAAGTTGTTTCCGCTGTTTAATTAAGTAAGGTTTTAGAGGTCCCTTTATGAGTGAGAAAATTTGGAACGTTTATCTTTCCGGTGAAATTCACAGCGATTGGCGCGAACAGATTGAACAAGGCGTGGCTGAGCGTGGCCTGCCTGTAAAATTATCTTCGCCCGTTTGTGTACATGAAGATTCTGACAATTGTGGTGTTGCAATCTTTGGGGAAGAAGAAAACAGTTTCTGGATGGATCATAAAGGGGCCAACCTAAATGCCATTCGCACCAGAACTCTTATGCGCGAGGCTGATCTGGCGATCGTGCGTTTTGGTGAAAAATACAAACAATGGAATGCGGCCTTTGATGCAGGCTTTGCAGCAGCGTTGGGCACACCCTATATCACGCTACATCCAAAAGAGCATGACCATGCCTTAAAAGAGGTTGATGGAGCCGCTGCAGCCATGGCACGTGACCCAAAACAGGTGGTGCAGGCCTTGGCCTATATTATTCGTGGTGAAATGCCTTAAAGAGCGCATGACCTTTTAAAAACAAAAAAACCGCCTGACTGAAAAGTCGGCGGTTTTTTTAATGGCTGAAAGATGGAGCGGGCGAGGCGATTCGAACGCCCGACCTAAACCTTGGCAAGGTTTCGCTCTACCCCTGAGCTACGCCCGCTTAACATCTTTAGCGATATATGTTTTAGAAGATGGAGCGGGCGAGGCGATTCGAACGCCCGACCTAAACCTTGGCAAGGTTTCGCTCTACCCCTGAGCTACGCCCGCTTAATCTTCAAAAACCTGCTTCTGTAAGTATGGGATTGGGTGAACCCCGTAGAAGCGGGGCGCATAATATTAAAAGTCAGAAACATTGCAAGCTAAAACTTCAAGAAAGTGCAATAATTTATAAAATGTCCTTCTGGCACACCGTTAAAACCCTATGCTACATATGTGTTTTAAAGCAATCATATCAAATGAGAAATGCCATGCCTACCAGCCCCCAAGACCTGCTTACTCATCTCGACACTTTGGGTATCAAGGCCACCACCCATCGCCATCCTCCTTTGCGCACGGTTGAGGAAAGCAAGGCATTGCGTGGGGATTTACCGGGGTTGCATTGCAAGAACCTGTTTTTAAAAGATAAGAAAAAGCAATTGTGGCTTGTGGTGGCAGCTGAAGATCGCCCGATTAATTTAAAAGAGCTGAAAAACAGTATTGGTTCTGCCCATCTGTCTTTTGGCAAGCCGGACCTTTTGTTAGAGGTCTTAGGGGTGGCTCCGGGCTCGGTCACGCCTTTTTCATTGATTAATGATGTGGATAAACAGGTGCGTGTGGTGCTCGATTCTCACATGATGGCTGAGGCGTTGGTGAATTATCACCCGTTAAGCAATGAAATGACCACCTCTTTAAGCCCAGAGGGGCTGCGCAGCTTTATCAGGTCTTGTGGGCATGAGTTTGCTGAAGTGGAACTTTGACTTCCTCTAGTGAATGGGGGTACAACCAAGGACCCACTTTAAATAGATAAATTCCTGCGATAATACGGAAAAAATGAAACAATGATTGTTGATCCCAACGCTCCTGCTACCTCATCTGATTTGATTAAAGATTCCACCAGCCAGACTTTTATGGCGGATGTGGTGGAAGCCTCTAAAGAGGTTCCGGTTTTGGTGGATTTCTGGGGGCCGGGTTGCCAGCCTTGTGAAACGCTTAAGCCTGTTCTTGAAAGTCTGGTGCGCAGCATGGGCGGCGCGGTTAAGCTGGTGAAAGTCAACGCCCAAGAGGCAGCCGATATTGCCCAGCAATTACAAGTTCAGTCCGTTCCAACCGTCTTTAGTTTTAAAGGCGGGCGTCCGGTTGATATGTTCCAAGGTGCCCTACCAGAATCGGATTTGCGCAAATTTATCAATAAACAGCTCGGTGATGAAGGTTCACCCATTACCCAAGCTTTGGCCCATGCCAAGGACTTATTGGATAAGGGGGAAGCCGGCAATGCTCAAGCGGTTTATATTCAGGTTTTGCAGCATGATAATTCCAACCCAGAAGCCTGTGCCGGGGTGATGCGCACCCATGTGGTGCTTGGTGATGTGGATGGGGCGCGCCAAATTGCAGACAATCTGCCTGAAGAGTTGAAGACGAATGAACATATTGCTTCAGCCATCGCCATGATTGATCTGGCAGGTGCGGCTGATGTGGATACAAGTGAAGTAGAAGCCAAGTTAGCCGCTGATCCTAATGATCATCAGGCCCGATTTGATCTGGGCATGGCGCTTTATGGCGCGGGTCAAAGTGAAGAAGGTTTGCTTCAGCTCCTTGAAATTGTGAAAAAAGATCGTAACTGGAATGAAGACGGTGCGCGCTTGCAGATGTTAAAAATCTTTGAAGCCATCGGCATGAGCGATCCGCTTGTCATTAAAATGCGTAAAAAACTAACCACAGTGTTGTTCTAATGGGCCCTCTTTTACCTGAAACTTTACCGTTGTTTCCATTAACGGGGGCCTTGTTATTGCCGCGTGGTCAGTTGCCGCTCAATATATTTGAGCCGCGCTACCTCACCATGATTGAGGATGCGCTGGGCGTGGGCCGTATGATTGGCATGATCCAGCCCTGTCATGATGTGCCGGACCCCATCCCCGATTCTACAGCCATTTATAGTGTGGGCTGTCTGGGGAAAATTGTGGAATTTCGCGAGCTGGAAGACAGCCGCTTTTTGGTGACCTTGGCAGGTATCAGCCGTTTTAAGGTGGAAGAAGAGCTTGAGATTGAGCGCGGCTATCGCCGTGCTGCGGTTGATTATAGCGCCTATAAGGTTGATCTGAGTGAACAACAGCCTCCCGTTAATCGTGATGCCTTGATCAAGGGGTTGCGCCATTTCCTTGACCTTAATGGTCCGGGTGGGCAAGAGATGATGGATGTGAATTGGGACGCTTTAGAACAGGCCCCTGATGAAGATCTGGTCAATGCACTGTCTATGCTCGGGCCCTTTGAGCCACGTGAAAAACAGGCGCTTTTAGAAGCTGTAAGCTTGACCCAACGTGCGGAAACCCTCATTACAATGATGTCCATGGCGGCGCTATCTCATGAAGATGGTTCTTCTGGTCACGCCTAAATAAGATTAAAGGTTTAGAATTATGTCCACACCTGCTGTTGATCCAAAACTTCTGGAAGTTCTGGTTTGCCCGATCACTAAAAGCCCGCTTCGCTATGATGCTGAGGCACAGGAATTGATCAGCGATCAGGCTCACATGGCTTTTCCAATTCGTGAAGGTATTCCGATTATGTTGGCAGAAGAAGCTCGCCAAATTGATGGGGATGCATAAGGTGAAACAGAACAGTTCTGAAGAAAAACGCGTGGTCACAGAACTGCGGGTGAAAAAGGAAGAGAAAAAGCTCATCGTTTCTTTTGAAACAGGCGAGCGTTTTGAAATTCCCGCAGAACTGTTGCGCGTTGAAAGCCCCTCTGCTGAAGTGCAAGGCCATAGCCCTGCAGAAAAGAAAATCATCCCCGGGCGACGCCATGTGGGGATTATCGGGGCAGAACCTGTGGGCAATTATGCCGTTAAGCTGGTCTTTGATGACTTACATGACACAGGCATGTTCACTTGGAGCTATCTCTTCTGGCTGGGTGAGAATATGAATGATGTGTGGAACGACTATCTGACCAACCTGGAAGCCGCTGGCCTAAGCCGCGACCCCTAAAAAGCGCTAGTCACGTACCCGCTCTTTAGGCAGGGTGACGATGACTTCGGTGCCTTCATTTGGCGTGCTCTTGATATCAAGCTTACCACCATGCATTTCCACAAGGTTATGAGACAGTGGCAGGCCAAGACCTGTACCTTCATATTCACGCGAGAGGGAGGATTGGACTTGGGCAAATGGGGTCAGGGCAATCTCGACCTCTTCTGCAGTCATGCCAATACCGCTATCTTTCACACGAATTTCAATGTCTCCATTGGGCAGTATGACGCTCTTAAGGGCGATATTACCTTCAGCATGGGTGAATTTAGTCGCATTGCTTAAAAGGTTGAGAACAACCTGTTTGATGCGACGCTTATCCCCATAATAGCTTGGTAAATCGATTTTCTGATAATCCACCTTGAGGTCTTTATGTTCCACAATTGGGTGGATCATGCGCACGCATTCTTCAATGGTTTCATTTAAATCCAGCACATCTTCTTGTATTTCCATTTCACCAGAGCCAATGCGCGCCACATCTAGCACATCGTTAATCAGGGTGAGCAGATGCTGGCCTGAATTGTTAATATCATTGATATAGTCTTTATATTCATTGGGGCGAACAGGGCCATAGACTTCGCTTTGGATCACTTCAGAAAAGCCGATAATGGCATTGAGCGGTGTGCGTAGCTCATGGCTCATGCTGGCAAGGAAATCGGATTTTGCCTGATTAGAGGCTTCGGCCCGTTTAACGGCGGTTTTATTTTCTTCAATAAGTTCTTGCAGGCTTTCCGTCATATTATTGAGTGAGCTTGCCAGTTCGCCCATTTCATCACCGCTTTCGACTTTGGCGCGTTCACTAAGGTCACCGCCTTGGATTTTGCGCAGGCTGCCAATCAAATTGGTGATGCGTGAGCTTAAAACACTCGCCATCCAAATCGCGATGATGATCACGATGACAATCATAATGCCCGTATAGACAGAAAGCTCACTAGCTGTTTGGGTGATGGAGTCTTTAAGATGATCAAGCAGGCGTTTTTCTTGCAAGTTTGCCTTGGTTTCTTGGGCCATGATCAGTTGATCAAGCGAGGCTTTTGTCTCGGTTGCTGCGCGGTGGAATTCATCAACGTTTGCACCAATGGTAACAAAGCCGAATCCACGTTTGGAGTTGGCATATTGACCTGTGTAATAAGGGATGGTGGCTGCTGTGGTCAGTTTCCACAAACCACTCCAGAAAATGACAAACGAGCCGGAGCCGCCTTCTTGGGTCAGGTTCATCCAACCAGCACATTGTGGGGCGAAATTGAGGAAGCGGCAATCAAGGGCGAGTTTGCCTTGTTTTTTCAACTCAATTGACGGTTTGGCCTCACCGGGGTTTTTAAATGTCGGTGCTGTTTTTTCAAATTCAGCATAAGATTTTCCGCTTTTTTGCCATGCTTCATATAGCTCTTTAGTCAGCCACGGCACAGATGGGTCGCCCGTTTTTGGGTCATAGCCAACAATAAAATAATCACGCGGGTGGGAAATATTGCGCCCCTTATAATCCCACATAAAGGCATAGTTGCCACTGGCTGCGTCTGAAATATCGCTATAGCGCTCTTCTGTGGGGATAATATGGTCACTAAATTCCATGATATGGGCATGATCAAGGGCCAAGCTGACATAACCAATTTTTTCACCGTTTTTCACAACCGGTGTTGCCCAACGCACAATGCCTTCAAAGCGTTTACCAAGCGGGTTTTCTTTACCCGCATAGGCCGATTTTCCCGGCTCAAACGCCATATTGGCCTTGTCGGTACGCGCCTTTGTATAAGGACCAATCATTTTTGAGGGCACGTAGCTGCCGATTACGTCAGAAACATAAATTTCCCCGGCTTTTAAACCTTGCAGCTGGCTAAAATAGCTTTCTGCTTTCAAGAAAGTATTTTCTTTTTTTGAGACATCTTTGCGGGCTTGGTCCATCAATTCACTGGTGGTGATTTTGACTTTTTCCTGACCATCAAGCCCGATATAGGTCATTTCCAGATAGATCGGTTTTTTAACCCCTAAGCTTGAGCCTTCAGCCGGGCGATAGTGGAAATCTTTTTTGTTTTTTTCAACTTTGGCAGTGCGCAGTGTTGCCCCATTGGTTTCTTGAGTTTGAGGCACCCATTTATCACCCGCTTCATTAAGCTTCCACTCACCATGTTGGCTGAGATGTTTGGTGCGGGTGTTTAAAAAGCTTTGATAGGTTTTCTCATCGGGCTGAAGGTTTGCGGCAAAAAGCAGCTCACTATCGCGCTCATAAAGAAAACGCGCCACATCACGTGCGGTATCGGTGGTGAGGCGTTCAATGGCTTCGCGGGCTTTGGTATCAAGGGCTTTGACCGTATCGGCAACCGCGAGGTCACCGGCTTCAGAAATGGTCTGGCGCATCTGGGCGCTGATGGTCTGGCTTTGCTCAATAGCAGAATCGCCAAAGGTTTTAATGGCTTCCCATGCCACCCCGCCCAAAAGGACAAGGGGAATGACTTTGATGATCAAAAAGATGGAAATCAGCTTTCCACGAATGCCAAATGACATATTTTTCTCCAGCTACGAACGAGCCTTTGCCCCAGATTTAAATATTTTACTTATTTTTTGGGGATTATACATAATTTATAAGCCCTTGCACATGGCTATCCTATCTGTCTATCTATTGTATGCAGATTATTTTAAATGGTGGTTCCTTTGATGTTAGAACGTCTTCCCCTCTGGCTTCGTCGCCCAAGCTTTTCATTACCCTCCACTTCGGGAATGCCAAAGACGATTTTGTTGCGTCTTGTTGGGGCCTGCGTGTTGATTGCTCTGCTGTATTATCCCCTTGGTATGGCGCTTATCCATAATATTGATGATGACATTGATCTCGCTGGTGACGTGCAGCCAGGTCAAAGCCAAAGTGTGGCAGTAGCGGCAAAATTAATTGAGCGCGAAACTGACATTCATCCGTGGGTGGCCAATGATCCGTGGTTTTTACCCGGTGCTGCGTTAGATAATATGCCGAACTTCCAACAAGGTATTGTCTATGCCTTGTCGCGTTTTGCCATTGAAATGAGCGATCAGATTGGGCGCACGCGCGGCTCAAGTGAGGTTGATAAAGACCTTGATAAAGCCGCTGGCTTGTTAAAATATGCCGGAGATGTCTGGGTGTTTGACCTTAGCGTATCTTTGGCCCCGACCGCACCAAGTGATGCACAGTATCGCGCAGCGCGCAAAAGCTTGTTGTCTTATAATGAGCGTTTAGCCAGTGGTGAGGCTGTTTTTGATAGGCGTGCTGATAATCTGGAAACCACATTGGAACGCATTGCCGCAGACCTTGGTTCGGGCTCAGCCGTGATTGATAAATATATCAGTGAGAATTCCGGCTCTATCATCGATATCCATGCTGATGATATTTATTATCGCAATAAAGGCCGCCTTTATGCCTATTACCTGATCTTAAATGCGCTGAAAGCCGACTTTAACAATGTGATTGCCGATAAGGATGTGGGCAAGGCTTGGGACCAGATGTTGAGCTCCCTTAAAATTGCAGCAAGTGCGCAGCCTCTTATTGTGATTAATGGTGATCCAGATAGTTTCTGGCGCCCCAGCCATTTGACATCACAGGGCTTTTATTTGCTACGTGCGCGCACTCAATTAAAAGAAGTTGCCAATATCTTGTTGAAGTAAGCCCAAAAGAAAGGCACCATACAGGTATGGTAGAGAGTAAAGAAGTACGTGAACGGGTTTTCCTTGTCGTTGTTGATAACAGCGCTGAGGTCGCAGTTGCCCTACGTTTTGCAGCCAGACGTGCCAAACATTCAGGTGGGCGTGTGGCGTTATTATATTCGATTGAACCAGCGGAATTCCAACATTGGATGTTCGTTGGCACCTTAATGGCAGAAGAAGCCCGCGAAGAAGCGGAAAATGCCGTTGGCGAGTTTTCAAAGCTGGTTCAGGACATCACAGATGAAATGCCTATTGTCTATATTCGTGAAGGCAATCGGCAAAATCAGCTGATGAAATTGCTTAAAGAAGAGCCGGGTATTTCCCTCTTGGTCTTGGCCGCAGCTGATTCAACAGATGGACCGGGGCCATTGGTATCGTCTTTAACAGGCGATATGGTTGGTGGATTGCCCGTGCCAATAACGGTGGTGCCGGGCACGCTCAGCGATGAAGATATCGATCGAATTACTTAAAAGAACTTATACCCAACTAAAATAGTTGGTTTATGTCTTGACCTTTTGGTGAAATCGGACCAAATAAAGGGCAAGCAAATTTGCATATATTGAAAGGTTTTTTCAAAAATGTTCATCCAGACCGAAGCGACACCAAACCCTTCCACATTAAAGTTCATCCCTGAACAGACAATCATGGCGCAGGGCACGGCGAATTTTAATGATAAGGATACGGCTGCGCGCTCACCCCTTGCGACCCGTCTTTTTGATGTTGAAGGTGTGGATAGCATCTTTTTGGGTTCTGACTTCATCACCGTAACTAAAGAAGATGATAAAGAGTGGCAAGTTCTCAAGCCTATGGTTTTAGAAGCTTTGATGAACCACTTTAATTCTGGGGATGCTGTGGTCAAAGAAGAAGCCGCTTCTACAGAAGACGCCGCTGAAGATGATGATATCGTTAAACAGATTAAAGAGCTGTTAGAAACACGTGTACGCCCGGCTGTGGCCCAAGACGGTGGCGATATTATTTTCCATAAATATGAAGACGGGATTGTCTATCTCACCATGATGGGCGCATGTTCTGGCTGTCCAAGTTCAGGCGCGACCTTGAAACATGGTATTGAAAATATGTTGCGCTATTACATTCCTGAAATTCAGGAAGTTCGCCAAGCCGAATAGGTTTGATTTACGCATATTAAATATGAAAAGGCCTCGCATATGTTGCGGGGTCTTTTTTTTGACCTACCTGCGGGTCATGACCGAAACACTAGCCGCACTGCGCGATTGTGCTTTTTTAGAGAAAAGCTCAAGTTTTGGTAGCGGATCAAAGCTGTTGATATCCGGTGAAGGCTTTCCAAATAGATAGCCTTGAACCTGTTGAATGCCGCATTCACGCACAAAGACGAGGCCTTCGGGGTCATCAATCATTTCTGCAATAGTATCGACTTTCAAATCGCGACATAGATTGCCAAGGGCGATGAGGAAAGAGCGGCCCTTTGGGGCTTTGCGCGCATTGCGAATGGCGGACCCATCCAGTTTGACAATATCCACATCAAGGGTGGATAGATATTGGAAGCTGGCAGCACCTGCACCAAAATCATCAAGACAGACTTTATAGCCCATTTTGCGCAAATTCTGGATGAAGATATTGGCATCTCTGAGGCTTTCAAGGCGCGCACTTTCCGTTATTTCAAACATCAAAGCGCCTTTGGCCCAGGCATTGTTTTTCAACAGGTTCATCAATTTCTTGATATAGCCGCGATCACCAACTGAATAGCCCGATACATTTACAGCCAGTTTGTAGTTCTTGCCTTTAGCTTGCTGACCAAGCCACTGTAAGGCCGCTTGCGCCATGGCAAAATCAAATTCAGGGATAAGGCCTGTTTCTTCGGCAAAAACGATATATTCGTATGGGGATTTACCCGATTGTTCACCGCGAAAACGTGCCAGACATTCATAATGATGGATTTTACCATCACGCGCGCCAATGATGGGTTGAAACGCGATGAAAAATTCACGATCAGCCACCACCTGTTTAAAGGTCGAAATCTTATCATGGGCTTCAGTAACAAGCTCGCTCATATTGCGGCTTAAGGTGTCCATGGAGAAATCTTTACCACGGGCATGTTTAAACTGATTAATGGTATAGGCCAGACCGTTGGCAAGGTCTTCTTCAGTAATGTTTTCTGCATCCACATCCATGGTGGCGGATTTGATCTCCAATGTGACATCATCGCCACTGGCGCTGGAGGCCATTTTGGAAATTTCATCAGAGAGTTCATCGACTTTAAGGCCGGTTTTATGAACGATCCCGAATTTATTATCACTGATGCGACCCGCAGTATCCCCGCCAATAGAGCTTGATTTCAAATAGCTCCCCACAGAGGTCATGAGATGGCCAGCATCCTCATTACCTAAGCCATTGGCAATGGCTTGTAGCTGTTCCATATCCAGCATGGTCATTTCGACCTGCTCACCCTTCATGGCATTGCTTTGAATGGTGGCTTGCGCGGCTTCTAGGAAGGAGTCTTCGTCATAAAGCCCGCTGTCTTCATCTTTTTTCAGATTGGTAGCACGACCAAAATTATCACCGAGGCGAAAACCCAGAAACAGGTGGTTTTTTAAATCTTTAACCCGATAGCCCATCATTTCAATCGGCGGCGTTGGTCCTGCACGCCCGTTTAAGCGAACACTGACGGCTTCAATGCGGTTTTGTTCATCGGTGTTAGAGGCAACTTGCAAGAAGAGCCCATGATCGGATTCTGCAATAATATCTGTAATGGGTTGACCAATTAAGGCGTCATCTTTTTTACCTGTGATCGCACCAATAGCGCCACCGGCAAAGGCAATGTTAAAATCAGGGTCGAGTTCTAAAATAATGTCACTCCAGCAGAACGTAAAGGCGACAAATCTGTCCCGTTCCGTCTTGAGATCGTTCTCGCTACCCATAAAAAAGCCCTAGTTATTTTGTTAATCATTATTAGATGAGTTATGGTATAGGAAACAATATGATTTGTCAGACCAAAAAAATAATAAAGTTAATCAAATGATCAAAAAAAACGACATTCAGACTTGGGTCTTTGATCTGGATAATACTTTATACCCAGCCTCAACCAATCTTTTTGCCCAAGTTGATGTAAGGATGCGTGAATTTATTGCGCAATATCTCAGTGTTGATCTGGATGAAGCTTATAAACTTCAGAAAAGTTATTTTCGCGAATGCGGCACCACATTGCGTGGTTTAATGACAAAGCATGATATGGACCCAGAACCCTATCTGGAGTATGTCCATGATATTGATCTTTCAGGCGTTCTGGCAACACCGGGTTTAGCCAAGGCATTAGAAGGTCTTGGTGGACAAAAATATATTTTCACCAACGCATCAACCGCCCATGCTGAGCGGGTGATGGACTGCCTTGGGGTGAGTGCGTGTTTTGATGGTATTTTTGATATTGTTGATGCGAATTACACACCAAAGCCCGATGCCTCAATTTACGATACATTCATTGAGAAATACGCCATTGACCCAAGCAAGGCCGTCATGGTGGAAGATATGGCGCGCAACCTTGAACCAGCTGCCAATCTGGGTATGAAATGTGTCTGGATTGAGAATGAGGCGGACTGGGGTAAAGAAGGCGCTGATGAAGCCTATGTGCATTATAAAACAGATGATTTACAAGGCTGGCTGGCAGCCTTGTAAATTTTAAGCACCAAATTTCATAAAGAAAACTTGGGCTGCACCATATTTACGAATGTCGAGTTCTTCAAACCCATCAGGGATTTGCCAGTTTTCTTTTTTGGCCGCTTCAATAATGCATAAGCTGCCCTCACCAATCCAACCGGTTTGAACAAGGGCTTTAAGGGCGAGATCATTTAAGCCGGATTTATAAGGCGCATCCATAAAGATGAGGCTACAGGCTTGATCAGCACGGGGGGGCGATGTGGCATCAACGCGCATGGCATTGATCTCTTGGGCGCTTCCCATACCTTTGGCATTGTTGCGCAGTGATTTCATGGCTGCTTCATGGTTATCCATGAAAGTGACATGGGCCGCACCGCGTGAAAAGGCCTCTAGGCCCAAGGCACCCGTTCCGGCAAACACATCTAGGACACGCTTGCCGCGCAAGGCACTGCGCCCCCAGCTTTGATGCTCAAGGATATTAAAAATGGACTCGCGCGCGCGGTCCGATGTGGGGCGTGTATCGCCACCTTCAGGGGCGCTTAGCTTGCGCCCTTTAAATTTACCGCCGACGATCCGCATGTGGTTTTCTTCCTTTATCTTTTGGCTTTGTTGAGGATTTGCGTGGGCTGCGTGCGTTTGGCTTGTCCTTGGCGTTGGCATAACCCTCTTTTTTACCGCTGCCTGTTGCGGCAATACCCGGAATTTTACCACCAAACCATTCTGCCAAGGCTTTGCGCGGGACTTCTTCCATTTCACCGCGTGGCAGTTTACCTAGTTGCAGCGGGCCGTAATCGGTGCGGATCAGGCGGGTCACTTCATAGCCCAAAAATTCCATCACACGGCGGACTTCGCGGTTTTTACCTTCTTTAATGGAAATATTGATCCAGGCGTTTGACCCTTTTTGCACATCCAAAACCGCTTCAACAGGACCATATTGCACCCCGTCAATGACCGGGCCTTCTTTAAGGGCAAAAAGCTCATCCTCAACTACGCGACCATGCACACGCACCCGATAGCGTCTGATAAAACCAGTTTGCGGTTTTTCCAAAAAGCGCGCTAATTCCCCATCATTGGTGAGCAGCAGCAAGCCTTCCGTGTTGTAATCAAGACGTCCAACCGAGATCACCCGTGGGGTGCCGTTTGGCAGCTGTTCAAAAACAGTGGGGCGGCCTTCAGGGTCTTTATGGGTTGTCATCAACCCGCGTGCTTTATGAAACTTCCACAGGCGCGGCGGCTGTTTATCGGGCAAGGCCTTGCCATCGACCACAATGATGTTGCTCGGGAGAACATTCAGGGCAGGGCTGTCAATCACCTTGCCATCAACCGAGACATTGCCCGCTTCGATTTTACGCTCAGCTTCGCGGCGTGAACACACACCGGCGCGTGCGATGACTTTGGCGATACGTTCGCCTTTTAGGGTGAGTTTTTCATCGCTCATGATCTGGCGGCCTCAATAAATGCATCAAAAATTTTCTTGTCGCCTTCACAGATATGGAATTCAGGATGCCATTGCACCCCGATGCAAAAGCGCAAAAACGGCACTTCCATACCTTCAAAAACAGTATCGGGCGCAATGGCATTAATCATAATGCCTTCGGGCTTATCGGCAATGGCCTGATGATGTGCGCTGTTGACCGACATTTCATTCACCCCAACAATATCATGTAAGCGCGTTCCCGCCTTGATCTTAACGCTATGTCCGGCCTCATCGCGTGGATTTGGCTGTTCATGGGCAAGGAAATCGGCATAACTGTCAGGAATATGTTGGATGAGTTTCCCACCCAGCACCACATGGAGCAATTGCTGACCGCCACAAATCCCAAGAAGCGGCATGTCCCGATCAATCGCACCTTGGGTCATGGCCCATTCAAATTTGGTGCGTTTGTCCTTGGTCACTACCGTGTCATGCACATCGCTTTCGCCATACATGGAGGGGTCCACATCAAAGGCCCCACCTGTGATGAGCAGCCCGTCAATGAGATCAAGATACTGTTCAGCCAGTTCCGGCTCATGGGGCAGGGGAAGGGGCAGGCCGCCACTTTTTGCCACCGCACCACAGTAATTTTCACGCAATGCATACCAATCGAATTTGGAATAGGCGCCTTCGCCACCGTCTTCGCTATCCATCGTAATGCCGATAATGGGAGTTTTCATAGCTTCTGTATAAACTTCCTATTATAGTCCTGTCCATGAACTATATGGATATTGCCCTAAAAGAAGCGGAAAAAGCAGCCGCGCGCGGTGAAGTGCCCATCGGGGCGGTGATTGTGGATAGTACCACAGGTGAGATTATCGCACGTGCAGGCAATCAAAGCGAGGCAGACCATGACCCAAGCGCCCATGCCGAGGTTGTTGCGATTCGCAATGCCTGTCAAAAGCTAAGCTCTACCCGACTGCCCCAATGTGATCTTTATGTGACGTTAGAGCCTTGTACCATGTGCGCCACAGCCATTTCTTTTGCGCGCATTCGCAGGCTCTATTTTGGGGCTTATGATCCAAAAGGTGGCGGGGTGGACCATGGCGCGCGTTTTTATGAACAAGCAACCTGTCACCATAAGCCGGATGTTTATGGCGGGATTTTAGAAAGTGCCTGTAGTGAAATCCTAAGGCGTTTCTTTCAGGAAAAAAGATAAGTAGAAACTAGAGCTATCTTGCACTTTGGCGCCTGATTAGCTATAGAGCTGCAACAGATATTTTTTTGGAGAGACAGCATGTCAGAGACGGGTTATCGCAAAACGTTAACGCACTTCCTTATTGAAGAGCAACGCCGCCGCCAAGGTGAAGGTGTTTTAACCCTGTTGCTGGCTGATGTGATGACAGCCTGTAAGACCATTTCCGATTTGGTTGATCATGGTGAGCTGGCAGGCGCGCTTGGCACCATGGGGACGGAAAATGTCCAAGGTGAAGTGCAGAAAAAACTAGATGTTCAATCAAACGAGCTGTTTAAATTTTGTAACACCATTGGGGGCCATCTTGCGGGTATGGCCTCTGAAGAAGAAGACGATGTTGTAACGGTTCCGGCTGAGTATCGCGGTCGTTATCTTTTGTTGTTTGATCCACTTGATGGCTCGTCCAACATTGATGTGAATGTTTCTGTCGGCTCGATCTTCTCTATTTTGCGTTGCCCTGACGGGATTGAACAACCATGTGCTGAAGATTTCTTGCAGCCCGGTGTAGAACAGGTTTGTGCAGGCTATACGGTTTATGGTCCTTCTACCATGTTGGTAATTACAACAGGTAATGGCGTCAACGGCTTTACCATGGATCGCAACGTGGGTGAGTTTTTCCTCACCCATCCTGATATGAAAATTCCGGAAGAAACCAAAGAATTTGCCATCAATATGTCGAACCAGCGCCATTGGGAAGCGCCAGTGAAACGCTATATTGATGAATGTGTCCAAGGAACAGACGGCCCGCGCGAAAAAGATTTCAACATGCGCTGGGTGGCTTCTATGGTGGCGGACGTTCACCGTATTATGAGCCGTGGCGGTGTGTTTATGTATCCGATCTGTAATAAGACACGCGAGAAAGGCGGCAAGCTGCGTTTGATGTATGAAGCAAACCCTATGTCTTTCATTATTGAGCAAGCAGGCGGTATGTCTTCAACCGGGCGTGAGCGTATTATGGATGTTCAACCTGATGAACTTCATCAGCGCATCCCTGTGATTTTAGGCTCAAAGGCTGAGGTTGAGCGCATTGTGAGCTATCACGATGAAGTTGACGCATAAGAAAAGATCCTATCTTTTTGAAGTAAAAGGCTCGGTCTCATCCGGGCCTTTTCTTTTGATAAATTCATCTATTTCAAATAGATAGACGACACTATCTTTAAAGACGCTAAAAACGGGTGATCACTTGCGCTATACTAGTCGCATCCAAAAATAAAAAGAATATGTAGAACACGATTGTCGAGGGAGGCAAGGTGATGGCATATGAACAACATTCACCGCGTGTGGTCGGGACACGTTTCTTTGCGAAATATGGATATGACGATTCATTGACACGTGTTTCAATGAATTTAACCTCAAGCCAAGATGAGGTCTTTTGGAAACGCGTTCTTGATGTGCTTGATGAGTTGCGTGCAGATGAATTACGCGGTGTGCCTTCTTAATAAGGACATCTATTGAGCTGCAATATGCTGATCAATGGTGTTTAGAAGGCTTTCTGCCGTAAAAGGCTTGGCAATAAAGTCGAGCATACCCGCCTCTAGGCAATTATTGATATCTTGCTGATAGGCATTGGCGGTTAAGGCAATGATGGGGATATCGCAAATGGGCTTGTCCATGGCCTTAAGCTGCATGGTGGCTTCAAGCCCTGTCATGACAGGCATTTGAAGGTCCATTAAGATCAGGTCAAAGGGTTGAGTTGAAACCTGCTCCAGAGCCTCTTGACCATTATTTGCGATGGTTATGTTGTGGCCATATTTGGAGAGGATGCCGACAACCACTTTTTGATTGATCAGATTATCTTCAACCACAAGCAGGTTGAGTTGACGCTCCGTTGAGCCTTTTTCTTTGTTTGCCTGTTTGGGTTTAAGCTCGATGATAGCTTCATCGTCTTGGGCCTTTTGAAGGGGAATATCAAACCAGAAGCGACTGCCTTTGCCAAGCTGGCTTTCAGCTTGAATAACACCACCCATTTTTTCAACCAACCCTTTGCAGATGGACAGGCCAAGCCCCGCCCCGCCATATCTGCGGCTCATGGACCCATCAGCTTGGGTGAAGGTCTCAAAAAGAGACGGCAGGGCATCTGGTGAAATACCAATGCCCGTATCAACGACTTCAAATCTGATAAGGGTAGAAGTATCTTGTTCTTCAAGTGTTGAAACACGAATGCTAACGGTTTCATCTTTGGCAAATTTAATGGCATTACCGATGAGGTTGAGTAGAATTTGTCGAATGCGGGTGGGGTCGCCACAGACAGAAAGGTGCGCCTTTTCATCATATTCAATGGAAAGGGTCACATTTGCATAACGCGCTGCGGCCGCCATGATCTCGTATGAACTTTCAACCAGCTCATGAAGGTCAAAAGTCAGATTTTCCAGTACGACTTTATCACTCTCTAGTTTTGAGAGGTCTAAAATATCATTAATCAGCGAGATAAGCATTTCCCCACTGGAGCGGATTGTTTGTGCATAGTGAAGTTGTTCTTCATCCAGCTTACTTTCCAAGAGTAAGTCCGTCATGCCGATGACCCCGTTCATGGGGGTTCTGATCTCATGGCTCATGGTCGCAAGAAAACGGCTTTTGGCTTCATTTGCGATCTCGGCTTTGAGCTTGGCTTCTTCAAGGTGCTGGCGCAATTGGACTTCTGGGGTGATATCGCGCAAAGAAAGAAGGGAGCTTTTAACGCCTTCAATCTCAGCCATATTCAGCTTAATGGCGACATTAACCTCTTGTCCCTCTTTGGTCAGGCCCTTCATTTCCATAGGGGGGCGATCATAAGCTCCATCTTGATGGGAACGATAGACCTTATCACGTTGACCAATATGAGCATGGCGATAGCGCTCAGGCATGAGGTCTTCAACTTTTTTACCAATCAGTTCCTCAAGGCTATAGCCAAAGAAATTTAGTGCTTCTTGGTTCGCCTTGGTGACAGAGCCCGTTGTATCCACCACCAACATGGCGTCAGGTGCATTTTCCAAAATGGTGTTGAGGGTGGCGCGCTCTTTTGTAAGAGCGATGCCTTTCTCTTCATTGCGTCTGAGCATGGAAAAGGCAAAGATCGCCATGAGTAAGGCCGGGATGGGAATGAACAGGTTAAAGGTCAAAAGATTTTTGAGTTCTGCCAGCCCTTTTTCGGTTGTAAGCAGCTTGTCATGGCGGGCTTCTTCAATCTTATGGGCCAAGATGCCAATGGCTTGAAGAGCGCCAATATCATTCACCTTGGAAAGATTATCCAGTTCAACAACACTGGTGACACTGCCACGGGCTTTGTGGAGCTTTTGTTCATATTCCAATAAGGTCGAGCGAAGAACATTGATATGTTTATTGACCTCAGGTGAGCCCATAAACACTTCAATCTCGTTTAGATAGACCATGGCATTGGTATAATTCTCCAATGCCGCTTTATAATAAATGTCATCACGGCGAATGATGTAGTTTTTGAAATGGTGAATAAAACCACCATAGCCGATTTCACGGCGCACCTTATTGAGGTTGATGTCGGCTTCTTCAAGGGTGGTGTTATAGACCTTCCATTGCTCTGACAGATCATCCATCAAAAAGCGCACGGTCATATTCCAAGGGAAGGACAAGACAAACATGATCATTGCCAGCACGAGCAGCAATTTTGTCAGTTTTAATTCTTTCCACATCTATAAGGCACCACTTCATCATATTAGATGAGGTAGTTCTTGCTGAAAAACCCTAAAAAGTAAATATATAAGGACTCAAATTGAGTAAAATTTTATATAAATTACCTTTAATCGTCGCCCATCTTAAGGGCTGCAATGAAGGCGGTTTGCGGAATTTCAACCTTACCAAATTGACGCATCTTCTTCTTACCCTTCTTCTGTTTTTCCAGAAGTTTTTTCTTACGGCTAATATCACCACCATAACATTTCGCCGTTACATCTTTGCGCATGGCAGAGATGGTTTCACGCGCGATCACTTTACCGCCAATGGCAGCTTGGATCGGAATTTTAAACAGTTGGCGCGGGATCAGGTCTTTTAAGCGCGAGCAGACTTGGCGACCACGGCCTTCAGATTGTGAACGGTGCGCCATAAAGGCCAAGGCATCAACGGGTTCTGCATTGACCAAAATCTGGATACGTACCAGATCACCTTCGCGATATTCATCCACCTCATAATCAAAGCTGGCATAGCCGCGCGAGCAGGATTTAAGGCGGTCATAAAAATCAAAGACGATTTCGTTAAGTGGCAGGCGATAAACCGCCATAGCGCGTGAGCCGACATAAGTGAGCTCCATTTGCTCACCACGGCGATCGGTGCAAAGCTGCAAAACAGGACCGAGATATTCATCGGGTACCATGATGGTCGCTTTAATCCAAGGCTCTTCAATCCGATCAATTTTAGTCACATCGGGCATGTCAGCCGGGTTATGCAAGGTGATGACTTCACCGTCATTCATATGCATACGATAAACAACCGATGGTGAGGTTGTGATGAGATCAAGGTCATACTCACGCTCAAGACGTTCTTGAATAATCTCAAGATGAAGAAGACCAAGGAAGCCACAGCGAAAACCAAAACCAAGCGCGGCTGAGCTTTCCGGCTCAAAATGGAAAGAGGCATCATTTAAGTGCAGTTTACCCAAGGCCTCGCGCAAATCTTCAAAATCTGCCGCATCAACTGGGAAGAGACCACACCAAACCACAGGGGTAGAAGGTTTAAACCCATCCAGTGGTTCACTTGCGGGTTTTTTGGTCTCCGTTACCGTATCACCAACCGCGGCATCCGCCACAGATTTAATTGCCGCTGTGAAATAACCCACTTCACCTGGGTTAAGTTCAGCCAATTTTTCCATTTTTGGAGAGAAGCAACCCACTTGATCAATCAGATGGTCGGTTTCGGTATTCATGAAGGAGACCTTCATGCCGCGTTTTAAGGACCCATCCACAATGCGCACCAAAATCATCACACCCAGATATGGATCATACCAAGAATCAACGATCAGGGCTTGAAGCGGATTGTCTTTATTACCCGTTGGGGCAGGCAATGTAGTGACGATGGATTCTAGAACTTCTTCACAGTTAAGTCCTGTTTTAGCTGACACCAACACGGCGCCACTGGCATCAATGCCGATCACATCTTCAATTTGTTGCTGGATGCGATCAGGCTCGGCTGCGGGCAGGTCAGCTTTATTGAGAACAGGGATGATCTCATGATCATTTTCAATGGCCTGATACACATTTGCCAAGGTCTGAGCTTCAACCCCTTGGGTGGAGTCAACCACCAAGAGGGAGCCTTCACAAGCCGCAAGCGAGCGGGAAACTTCATAGGCGAAATCAACATGGCCCGGCGTGTCCATCAGGTTGAGCTGATAGGTCTCGCCATTTTTGGCTGTATATTTAAGACGTACCGTCTGGGATTTAATCGTGATGCCGCGCTCACGTTCAATATCCATATTATCGAGGACTTGTGCCTGCATTTCGCGATCAGACAATCCACCACAAAGATGGATGAGACGGTCCGCTAAGGTGGACTTTCCATGATCAATATGGGCAATGATGGAGAAGTTACGGATATGGGACAGGTCAGTCATGTTTATATATCACTATAATAAGGAATTGAAACCGAGCTTGGTATAAGCGTTTGTTGGCTTTTGCGCAACAAAATCAATTCAGCATGACTATATTCAAGCCTTTTGAGCAGTTTATCACTTTATGTATTTGTAAAACATTATACTAAAACATAATCGTCTTATCTGTTTTACACTGTTGCAATAAAACCGAAATAAGAGCATTTTGGTATAAACGAATAACCCAAAAATTGGGTACGCTTCTTCTAGGGAGGAAAATGTGAACGACGAAAACGTCGCAAAAGACGCGTCGGATTTTGCTAATCAGCAGGATTTTGACGACCAAGTTGCAGTAGTCATCAAGAAGATTGCCGTTGATGCAGGTGATATCGTAATCGAGATCGCTGATGTGGCCGGCAATATTGAAGATGTCACTGCACGTATTAATAAGCAGACAGATAGTTTTAATCTGGTTCGCGAAGCTGCGGCAGCTATGGCGCAGACAAAAGATGAAATTGCTGCGGCTGCCCAGACCTCTTTATCGGTTGCGGAAAAAGCCAATAGTGATGTTACGCAATCGCGCGATAAGGTTGAAGTCTCGCTTGCGAATATCCAGACCCTTGTGGATTTTGTGCGCGACATTGAAGAACGCCTCACCGGATTGAACGGTGCCTTGGAAGAGGTGCGTGGTGTCTCCAGCGTCATTCAGAAAATTGCCTCTCAGACAAACTTGCTGGCTTTGAATGCCACTATTGAGGCCGCGCGCGCAGGTGAAGCCGGTAAAGGTTTTGCGGTTGTTGCCTCTGAGGTGAAGAACCTTGCAGGCCAAACGGCAAAAGCAACTGAACAGATTGACCAGACTTTGGAAGATTTAGGGACGCAGGTTGAGCTCCTTATGGGTGAAAGTGCCCGTGGTGTGCGCAATGCAGCAGAAGCCCAAGAAGGCACCAAAGATATTGGCGATGCCATTAATCTGGTGGGTGATGCCATTGCCAAGGTAGATGGCGAACTTGTGAATATTAACCAAGCGACCTCTTCTATTGATGTTCATGTGGATGGGGTGGTGACACAGCTTGAAGAAATGTCTGCGCGTGCTGAAGAAAATCGCACAGACCTAAGCGGTTGTAATGAACGGATCAGTAAGTTGCGCGATTTCGGTGCGGACTTGATCCAACTTACCAACCAATTGGGTGTGGAAACGGTAGATAGCTTCTTTATCAAGCAGATTGTGGATGGGGCTAAAACCGTCTCTGAGTTGTTTGAGCAAGCGGTCGAGCGTGGTGAAATTTCCATGGATGATTTGTTTGATCGCAATTATATCAAGGTCGATGGATCAAACCCGACGCAATATACCAACAAGGCGTTGCGCTTCTTGGATAAGTATCTCACTGAAATCCAAGACCCGATTCAGGCCTCTCATGAGAAGTTTGTGTTTGCGGCTTGTGTGGATACCAATGGATATTTGCCAGTTCATAACTCCATGTTCTCTAAAGCACAAAAACAGGGCGATGTGGAATGGAATACAGCCAATTCGCGCAACCGCATGATCTTTAATGACCGTGTTGGTTTGGCGTCTGGGCGTAACGAAAAACCATTCCTTGTTCAGGCCTATCGCCGTGATATGGGTGGCGGGCAGTTTGTCATGATGAAAGATGTTTCAGCCCCGATTATGGTTAAAGGTAAACATTGGGGCGGATTGCGCAGCGGCTATAAGCTGTAATCGTCTGCACCTTATATTTCTTTATAAAGTGATCTCCATATTTATGTGGGGATCACTTTTTATTTGTATCGCTTCTAGTAAATGCATTAAGAATAAAGGAAATAACGCTGAAATAAGGGGAGCAGGTGATGGTTGAAGGGCCGATGCACAATTATCGTGAATTGTTGCGCGAAGGATCAATCCATCCCGATGTGGCTCAGGAATTAGCTGTTGAAAAGCTTCAACTCCTCCACCATGCCTTGAAGTCTTATGAACCCTCCAGTGGGGAAACGGGCTGGCGTGCGCGTTTTGGCCTTGGTAAGCGCAAGGAAACCCCCACACCGCCTCAAGGGCTGTATATGTATGGGGAAGTGGGCCGTGGGAAATCCATGCTCACGGATCTGTTTTTTGACGGTGCCCCTGTTGAGGCTAAGCGTCGGGTGCATTTTCATGAATTTATGCGCGAAGTCCATGAACGCCTTAAAGGCATTCGTGAAGCCAAGCTTGATCAAAAAGAAGATGCCATTGTAGTGCTGGCGGGGCAGCTGACGACAGAAGCTTGGCTGTTATGTTTTGATGAATTTCAGGTCACCAATATTGCCGATGCGATGATCTTGGGCCGCCTGTTTGAAACTTTGTTTGAGCTTGGCGTGGTGATTGTAGCGACCTCTAACCGTGTGCCCGATGATCTTTATAAAAAGGGCCTGCAGCGCGAGCGTTTCTTGCCTTTCATTGATATGATCAAGCACAAGCTTGATGTGATGGAGCTTGAAAGCCCGACCGATTATCGTTTGGGCCGTGAAAGTGGCGAGCAGACTTTTTTCTACCCGCTGGATATGGAAGCACGCGACCAGCTTCATGCCCAGTTTGAAGAGATGACGCAGGGTCAGGCCAAAAAAGATTATGTGATTATCAAGTCACGCAACATTGATGTACCCAAGGCTTTTGAGAAAATCGCCTATTTCACTTTTGCTGATTTATGCGTGAAACCCTATGGGGCCAATATCTATCTGGAGCTGGCCGCCCTTTATGATGTGATCTTCATTGAGGCTATCCCGCAGTTGTCCCCGCTTAAACGCAATGAGGCAGAACGGTTTGTCCATTTAATCGATGCGCTTTATGAACATAAAGTCAAACTGGTCTGTTCAGCCGCGGCCTTGCCGGAAAAACTCTATCCTTCTGGGGATGGGGCGTTTGAATTTCAAAGAACCGTATCGCGCCTGATGGAAATGCAGTCTGAAGATTATCTTTCTGCGGAGCATTTGACTTAGGGTCCTGACCCTAAAGGCTTTGTGGTAAATCGCGAATCCTTTTTTGCAAAAACCACATGGCTGTAGATTCGCGCATGCGCTTTTATTGGTCACCTCATGCAGTGAGCGCATGGTATCACCAGAAACAATTAATGTTGCAGCACAGCATTTTTCTTTGAAATATTATTAAACCCTAGGGGTTCTCTCGCTTTTCGAAAATTTCGTTCATGGTCATACCAATAAATACGTATCATGGTAAGACCACTCCCATACAAAGGCTAGGGTTTCTGCGGGGTTAAGCAGGGCGGTTTTTCGAAACAATTCTTGCTCTTAGTCAAGAATCACGCTACTAAGCTCGGACGGGTTTTTGGACTTTCGTCTTATATGAATATAAGGCAAAGTTCAGCTTTATTTATTTAACCGGATCGAGGGAAAATTCTCCATGGCACGGAACAAGATTGCGTTAATCGGCGCTGGTAACATCGGCGGCACTTTGGCTCACCTAGCTGGTCTCAAAGAACTTGGCGATATCGTCATGTTTGATATTGCAGACGGCATTCCACAAGGTAAAGCACTGGATATTGCTGAATCATCACCTGTTGATTGTTTCAACGCATCTATGTCAGGTACGACTGACTATAAAGACATTGAAGGCGCAGACGTTGTAATCGTAACTGCTGGTGTACCGCGTAAGCCGGGCATGAGCCGCGACGATTTGATCGGCATCAACGCTTCTGTAATGAAGTCTGTTGGTGAAGGCATCAAGCAATACGCTCCAGACGCTTTCGTTATTTGTATCACAAACCCACTCGATGCGATGGTTTGGGCACTGCGCGAAGTATCTGGTCTGCCGCACAACAAAGTTGTGGGTATGGCTGGCGTTTTGGATTCTGCACGTTTCCGCTACTTCTTGGCTGAAGAATTCAACGTATCTGTTGAAGACGTAAACGCCTTCGTACTTGGTGGTCACGGCGACACAATGGTACCGCTAGAGCGTTACTCTACAGTTGCTGGTATCCCAGTTCCTGATCTTATCAAAATGGGCTGGACGACACGTGAGAAAATGGACGAAATCGTTCAACGTACACGTGATGGCGGCGCAGAGATCGTTGGCTTGTTGAAAACTGGTTCTGCGTTCTACGCTCCAGCAGCTTCTGCTATCCAGATGGCTGAATCTTACCTGAAAGACCAACGTCGCCTGTTGCCTTGTGCAGCATGGGTTGACGGTGGCAAGTACGGTCAAGACGGCATCTACGTTGGCGTTCCTACTATCATTGGTGAGAACGGCATCGAGCAGGTTATTGAGATTGAACTCAATGCTGACGAACAAGCGATGTTCGACAATTCAATCAACGCTGTTGAAGGCTTGATTGAAGCGACTAAAGAACAAATGAATAAATAATGAAAGTTTGGGGCGGTGTTAAAATCGCCCCGTTCTTTTGTAGGGAACGTTCTTAAAATTATCCCGGGGGGTTGTCCTCCAAACTTTGAGGCAAAGCAAAGATGAATATTCATGAATATCAAGCTAAGCAGCTTCTAAAAGAGTACGGTGTTAACGTACTTGACGGTGGTGTTGCATACACACCTGCAGAAGCTCGCGCAGCAGCAGAAAAACTCGGTGGTCCGGTTTTTGTTGTTAAATCCCAAATTCACGCCGGTGGCCGTGGTAAGGGTAAATTTAAAGAAGCAGCAGCTGGCGAAGCCGGCGGTGTTCGCGTTGTTAAATCTGTTGACGACGTAGAAGCTAACGCAACACAAATGCTCGGCAACACACTGGTCACTCACCAGTCTGGCGCTGAAGGTAAAGAAGTTAAGCGTGTTTACATCGAAGACGGTTGTGACATTGCTTCTGAACTTTACCTCGCGTTCTTGATCGACCGCGCAACAGACAGCGTAACAATCATGGCGTCTACTGAAGGCGGCATGGACATTGAAACTGTTGCTGAAGAAACACCAGAAAAAATCCTGACTGTTTCTATCGATCCAACAACAGGCATCATGCCATTCCACACACGCCAAGTTGCGTTTGGTTTGGGTCTTAAAGGCGCACAGATCAAGGCTTGTTCCAAGATCTTGGCTTCTATGTACAAAGCATTCGTTGAACTTGACGCTTCTATGCTTGAGATCAACCCACTTGTTGTAACGGGTGATGATGACCTGGTTGCACTTGATGCGAAAATGAACTTTGATTCAAACGCTCTTTACCGTCAAAAAGCGGTTATGGAAATGCGCGACGAAGACGAAGAAGATGCAATGGAACTTGAAGCTTCCAAGCATGACCTTAACTACATCAAACTCGATGGTACAATCGGTTGTATGGTGAACGGTGCCGGTCTTGCAATGGGCACAATGGACATCATCAAATTGTACGGTGGTGAGCCAGCTAACTTCCTTGACGTTGGTGGCGGGGCGACGAAAGAACGTGTAACTGAAGCGTTCAAACTGATCCTTTCTGATTCAAACGTTGAAGGCATCTTGGTAAATATCTTCGGTGGTATCATGCGTTGTGACGTGATCGCTGACGGTGTTGTAGCTGCTGCACGCGAAGTTTCCTTGAACGTACCACTTGTTGTACGTCTTGAAGGTACGAACGTTGAACAAGGCAAGAAGATCCTTTCTGAATCTGGTCTGCCTATCATCACTGCTGATAACCTTGCTGACGCTGCTGAAAAAGTAGTGAAAGCCGTGAAGGAGGCTGCGTAACATGGCCGTTCTTATTAATAAAGACACCAAAGTAATCTGTCAGGGTTTCACTGGTGCACAGGGTACTTTCCACTCTGAACAAGCGATTGCATATGGCACACAAATGGTCGGTGGTGTTACACCGGGCAAAGGTGGTTCAACTCACCTTGACTTGCCAGTATTCGACACTGTTGCTGATGCACGTGAGAAAACAGGCGCGAACGCTTCTGTAATCTACGTTCCACCACCATTTGCTGCTGATGCGATTTTGGAAGCTATCGACGCGGAAGTCGAACTTGCTGTTTGTATCACTGAAGGCATTCCAGTCATGGATATGGTTAAAGTGAAACGCGCTTTGGCAAATTCTAAAACACGTCTTGTTGGTCCAAACTGCCCAGGTGTTATCACGCCGGGCGAATGTAAAATCGGCATCATGCCGGGCCACATCCACAAGCGTGGTTCTGTTGGTATCGTATCTCGTTCAGGTACATTGACTTACGAAGCAGTTGCACAAACTACAGCTGCTGGCATGGGGCAATCTACTTGTATCGGTATCGGTGGTGATCCGGTTAACGGTACAAACTTCATCGATTGCTTGGACATGTTCCTTGGTGATGATGAAACAGAATCCATCGTTATGATCGGTGAGATCGGCGGTACTGCAGAGGAAGAAGCTTGCGAATTCCTCAAACAGTCCAAAGTGAAAAAACCGGTTGTTGGCTTTATCGCAGGTGTTACTGCACCTCCGGGTAAACGTATGGGCCACGCTGGCGCCATCATTTCCGGTGGTCAAGGTACTGCGGACGCCAAAATGGAAGCCATGAGATCTGCGGGCATCGCTGTTGCAGACTCACCAGCTTCTATCGGTAGCACAATGGTTAAGCTTCTGGGCTAATCATTGTTGGAGGCGGGTTAGTCCCGCCTCTATCCTAGTTTTGGGAGTAAGAGTGCGGTGGATCCACTAAGAGAAAAAGCCGCACTCCTCTAGGGAAAAGAAAAAAATATGGTTGATACCCCTGAATCAGTCCTGAACGGCAACAACACTGTCTATCTGGCAGAATTGTATACCCGTTACATGAAGGATCCATCCTCTGTAGATCAGAGCTGGGTTGCCTTCTTCTCCGGATTGCGCGAAGACGGTCTGGAAGCACTCCAGAACCTCAGCGGTCCAAGTTGGAATAAGCCGAGCCACGGTGTCGTTAATACAGGCGTTAGTTCTGTTACGGCTCCGGTTGCAGCACCTCAGCCTCAGCCGGGTGCAGTTTATGCACAGGCCGATGATGATGTCATTCGTGCAGCAACATTGGATTCTATCCGTGCATTGATGTTGATCCGTTCGTATCGTGTACGCGGTCACTTGATTGCTCGCTTCGATCCGCTGGGCATTGAAGGTAATAATTACCACCCTGAATTGGACCCGAAATCCTACGGCTTCACAGATGCCGATATGGATCGTCCAATTTTTATCGATTTCGTACTTGGTCTGGAAACAGCCACGCTGCGTGAAATCGTTGAAAAAGTTAAACAGACATACTGCCGTCATATCGGTGTTGAATTCATGCATATTCAGGAGCCAGAAGAAAAATCCTGGATCCAGCGTCGCATCGAATCCACTGAAAACCAGTCTGAATTCACGGTTAAGGGCAAGACAGCTATTCTTGAGCGCTTAACAGAAGCAGAAGGTTTTGAGCAGTTTCTGGACAAGAAATACACAGGTACAAAACGTTTTGGCCTTGAAGGTGGTGAGTCTCTCATCCCGGCCATGGAACAAATTCTTAAGCGCGGCGCACAGTTGGGCTTGAAAGAAGTTGTTTTGGGCATGCCACACCGTGGTCGCCTCAACGTTCTGACCAACGTTATGCACAAGCCGTTTCGCGCGCTCTTTTCTGAATTCCAAGGCAATTCATCCAACCCGGATGATGTTGAAGGTTCAGGCGATGTGAAGTACCACTTGGGCACTTCAGCAGATCGTGAATTTGACGGCAACAACGTTCACCTGTCCTTGACAGCCAACCCGTCTCACCTTGAGCTGGTAAACCCGGTTGTTCATGGTAAGGTTCGCGCCAAACAAGAACAGCTTGGCGGGTCTCGCTCTCAAGTGATGCCATTGTTGCTTCATGGGGATGCGGCTTATTCTGGTCAGGGTATTGTGCCGGAAGGCCATGCCATGTCTGACCTGCGTGGTTATAAAGTTGGCGGTACAATTCACATCATCGTGAATAACCAGATCGGCTTTACAACAGCACCGCACTATTCTCGTTCGTCTCAGTATCCTTCTGATGTGGCGAAAATGGTTCAGGCACCGATCTTCCATGTGAATGGGGATGATCCGGAAGCTGTTGTTCACGTGGCCCGTATTGCAACTGAATATCGCCAAGAATTTGGTAAAGACGTTGTGATCGACTTGTTCTGTTATCGCCGTCACGGTCATAACGAATCTGACGAGCCGATGTTTACAAACCCGCATATGTACAAGGTCATCAAAAACCAAGTTACAACACGCGAATTGTATGCACAGCGCCTAGTGGCTGAAAAAGTTCTTTCTGAACAACAAGTTCAGGATATCTATGACGATTTCAGAGCGCGCCTGGAAGAAGAATTCCAAGCGGGTAACGCCTATAAGCCCAATAAAGCCGATTGGTTTGAAGGTAAATGGGAAGGTTTCGCCAACGCTAAAGGTGAGGAAGAATTCCGCAATGAAGATACGTCTGTATCTGAGGAAGTCCTTAAAGAAGTGGGTAAAGCCATTTCCACTGCACCGGACAAGTTCAATGTGAACAAGAAGGTACAGCGCCAGCTTAAAGCCAAGTCCAAAATGATCGAAACCGGTGAAGGTATCGATTGGGCAACGGGTGAAGCTTTGGCCTTTGGTTCTCTACTTGTGGATAAGCACAAGGTTCGTCTCTCCGGTCAGGATTGTGGTCGCGGGACATTCTCCCAACGTCATTCTGTGATCGTGGATCAGGAAACTGAAGAACGTTACCGCCCTTTGAGCAACATTCGTGAAGGCCAAGGTGAATATGAAGTCATCGATAGCCCGTTGATCGAAATGTCGGTTCTTGGTTTTGAATATGGTTATTCTTTGGCTGAGCCGAACGCTTTGGTCATGTGGGAAGCCCAGTTTGGTGATTTCGCCAACGGTGCCCAGATGATTATTGACCAGTTCATCAGCTCTGGTGAGTCAAAATGGTTGCGCTTAAGCGGTTTGACCATGCTTCTGCCACACGGTTTTGAGGGTCAGGGTCCAGAACACTCTTCTGCACGTCCTGAGCGTTACTTACAATTATGTGCTGAAGACAACTGGCAAGTTTGTAACCTGACAACGCCTGCGAACTATTTCCACGCACTGCGTCGTCAAGTGTGCCGTAACTTCCGCAAACCTTTGGTGATTATGACACCTAAATCTTTGCTGCGTCACAAACTGTGTCAAAGCACATTGGCTGATTTCTCAACGGGCTCTGCTTTCAAGCGTGTCATTGGCGAAATCGACCAGCTCACAGCAAACGATAAAGTGAAACGCGTCGTTCTTTGTACAGGTAAAGTTTACTATGACCTGCTGCAAACGCGCCGTGATAAAGGTATCGACGATGTTGCCATCGTTCGTGTGGAACAACTCTACCCATGGCCGAAAGAGACCATTAAGGAAGAGATTTCCAAATATACCAACGCTGACGTGGTTTGGTGTCAAGAAGAACCGGCGAATATGGGCTATTGGGGCTTTGTATTCCCTCGTTTGATGTACATCTGCCAAGAGTTGAGCGTCAAAGGTGGTTTGCCAGGTTTCTCTGGTCGCCGCGCATCTGCATCACCTGCAACGGGCTTGAATAAAGTCCATGTTGCTGAACAACAGTTCCTGGTTGAAGAAGCCCTCGGTGGTAAATTGGAAGATCTTCCAACACCGTTCGCTCGTGAGACCAAAATGGCTGCATCTAAACTATAGAATTTGTGAGGAAACAAATGGCCACAGAAATTACTGTTCCTGCTTTGGGTGAATCTGTATCGGAAGGTACAGTTTCAAAGTGGCTCAAAAATATCGGCGACACCGTTGCCGTTGACGAACCACTTGTAGAGCTGGAAACAGATAAAGTAACTGTCGAAGTGCCAAGCCCTGTTGCTGGTACATTGGTAGAAATCGTTGCAGGTGACGACACTGACGTAGAAGTTGGTGCTGTCCTTTGTATGGTTGGTGAAGCTGGCGAAGCGGCTGCTCCTGCAGCACCTGCTGCGGCTCCCGCGGCTGAAGCAGCACCTGCTGCACCAGCAGCTTCAGGCGGTACAGGCGAAGTCGTTGACATCGTTGTGCCAAACCTGGGTGAGTCAATCACCGAGGGTACTGTTGCAAGCTGGCTGAAGAATGTCGGTGATGAAGTTGCTGTTGATGAAGGCTTATGTGAAGTCGAAACTGACAAAGTTACGGCTGAACTGCCTTCACCTGTTGCAGGCGTTGTAACCGAAATCGTTGTTGCAGAAGATACTGACGTAGAAGTCGGTCAAGTTGTTGCAAAAGTTGCTGTTGGTGCAACTGCGGGTGCTGCGGCACCGGCAGCTGCGGCTTCTGCTCCGGCTGCATCTGCACCAGCGGGTGGTGTGGCAAACACAGCACACCCACTGTCACCAGCGGTGAGCAAACTGGTTAATGATAACGCTTTGGACGCTTCTAAAATCCCGGCAACCGGCAAAGACGGTCGTTTGGTTAAAGGTGACGTTCTGGCTTATATCGAAAGCGGTCAGGCTGCTAAAGATAAAGCGGCACCTGCGCCTGCTCCTGCGAAAGCTCCGGCTCCTGCAAAAGCGGCACCTGCCCCTGCTGCGGCTGCGGCTTCATCTACACCAAACGGTGCGATGATCCCACCACGCCCAGAAGGACCACGTGAAGAACGCGTTAAAATGACACGTCTTCGCAAGGTGATCGCAGGTCGCTTGAAAGAAGCACAAAATACAGCTGCTATCTTGACCACATGGAACGAAGTCGACATGACGGGCGTTCTGGAAATGCGCAAACAGTATAAAGAAGGTTTTGAGAAGAAACACGGCGTGAAGCTTGGCTTCATGGGTATCTTCACAAAAGCTTGTGTGACCGCACTTCGTGAGTGGCCAGCAGTTAATGCTGAGATCGATGGCGACGAAATCGTATATAAAAACCACTATGATGTGGGTATTGCGGTTGGTTCACCAACAGGTCTTGTTGTTCCGGTTGTACGCGATTGTGACGAAAAATCATTGGCAGGTATTGAAGGTGATATCCTTGATTACGGTAAGCGCGCACGTAACGGTTCATTGACCATGGATGAGATGATGGGTGGTACATTCACCATTTCAAACGGTGGTGTGTTTGGTTCACTCCTTTCTGCACCGATTTTGAACCGTCCACAGTCTGCGATCTTGGGTATGCACAAGACGCAAATGCGTCCAATGGTCATGCCTGATGGGTCCATTCAAGCTCGTCCAATGATGTATCTCGCGCTGTCTTATGATCACCGTATCATTGATGGCCGTGAAGCCGTGAGCTTCTTGGTACGCGTTAAAGAGTGTCTGGAAGATCCACAACGCATCTTGCTTGACGCTTAAGCGGCAAAAATTATGGGCGGGGGTTGGCAATTGCTGGCTCCCGCTTTTTTATTGAATTTATCTCAAGGAATTTGAAACATGAGTGATAACTTTGACGTTGTCGTTATTGGTGGTGGCCCGGGTGGCTACGTTTGTGCAATCCGTGCAGCCCAATTGGGCCTGAAAGCTGCAATCGTTGAAAAACGCGGCACATTGGGTGGTACATGTTTGAATGTTGGTTGTATCCCAGCCAAAGCTTTATTGCAGTCCACACATCTTTATGAAATGGCCGCCCATGAAATGGCTGACCACGGTATTAAAGTGACACCGAAACTTGATCTTCCAAAGATGCTTGAGCGCAAAGATGCGGTTGTGAAACAGCTGACATCTGGTGTTGAATTCCTCATGAAGAAAAACAAAGTGAAGTACTTTGTGGGTGAAGGTAAAGTCACAGGTGCGGATGAAGTCACCGTTTCTTTAAATGATGGCGGCTCTGAAGTTATCAAAGCGGAAAACGTTGTGATCGCAACAGGTTCTGATGTTGCTTCCCTACCATTCCTTGAAATTGACGAAAAAGTCATGGTTTCTTCAACGGGTGGCATGGAATTGCCGAAAGTTCCGAAGAAACTGGCTGTTATCGGTGGCGGTGTTATTGGTCTTGAGCTTGGTTCGGTCTGGAACCGTTTGGGCGCTGAAGTTACCGTGATTGAATTCTTGGACGGTATCTTGCCGGGCATGGACGGTGAAGTGCGCAAAACGGCACAGAAACTTCTGGCTAAACAGGGCATCAACTTCAAGCTGGCAACGAAAGTGACAGCAGCGAAGAAAACAAAATCTTCTGTTACGCTGACGATGGAGCCAGCCGCTGGTGGTGATGCTGAAGAACTTAAAGCCGATATTTGCTTGGTTTCAATCGGTCGTCGTCCTTACACAGACAACCTTGGTTTGGCTGAAGCAGGCGTTGAAATGGATGAGCGCGGCTTTGTTAAGGCTGATCACGACCTTCAAACAAATGTTGCAGGCATCTTTGCCATTGGTGATGTGATCGGCGGCTTGATGCTGGCGCACAAAGCTGAAGAAGAAGGCATTGCAGTTGCTGAAATGCTCGCAGGTCAGTCTGGTCACGTAAACTATGATGTGATCCCGGGTATTGTTTATACGCACCCAGAAATCGCAGGCGTGGGTAAAACCGAAGAGCAGCTTAAAGAAGAAGGCATTGCCTACAAAAAAGGTAAATTCCCCTTCACGGCAAACGGTCGTGCTTTGGCAAATGGTGATTCAGAAGGCTTTGTTAAAATCCTGTCTGATAAAACAACAGATCGCGTTCTTGGCTGTCATATTGTGGGCCCACAAGGCGGTGATTTGATCCAGGAAGTTGTTCAGGCGATGGAATTTGGCGGTTCTGCTGAAGATATTGCCCGTACATGTCACGGTCACCCAGGTTTGCCTGAAGCGGTTAAAGAAGCAGCCTTGGCTGTTGATAAACGCGCAATCCACGCTTAATAAGCGCTGCATTGTTTTTAAAAGTTTAAAGGCTTTTCTGTTCATTCAGAAAAGCCTTTTTCTTTGTTTAAATATTGGGGATTTAGGCCTTAGCCAACAACGACCTTATTGCCACCTTGTTCTTTGGCTTTGAGCAAGAAACGCTCACAAAGATTGACCAGATCATCAAGGTTTTCAGTATTTTGCCACGTCACCCCAATGCTGATACTGGTTTTAACCTGTTGGTTGGTGTAATGCAGCGGTGTGGTTTCGATCTCATGGCGGATATTTTCGAAAAACTCGATAATATCTTCAGTTCCGTCGCGATACATAATCGCGCAAAATTCACCGCCGCTAAAACGGGTGACAACGCCGATATTGGCAAAATGTTGTCTCAGCTTACTCGCCGCATGGCGCAAAATCTCATCGCCACAGTCATGCCCATAGGTATCATTAACGGTTTTAAGCCCGTCAAGATCCATCATGGCGGCAATCAGATAGCCATTGCCTTCTTGGGACTCTTTAAACATCTGTAGGCCGCGCTCATAGAAATAACGCCGATTTTTTAGGCCTGTAAGATAATCCGTAACCACCGATTCTTTCATGGCATTGATGTAGTCGATAATTTCTACATTTTGCGAGACACGGCAGAAGAACTCTTCATTTAAGAAGGGCTTGGTGATGAAATCATTAGCCCCGACTTTAATGAATTTGGCGGAAAGTGCGTGGTTGCCATAGGTCGATACGCCAATGATGGAAAGCTCACGTTTTGAATATTGCGTGCGGATTTTCTTAGTAAATTCAAAACCATCCAGATTGGGCATGTTGTAATCAGTAATGACGAGCTTAACATCAGGGTTATTGGCAAGGACCTCAAGCCCTTCAAGCCCGTCTTTGGCTTCAACCACTTGGAATTTATAACGGTTGAGCAATTCACCCATTTGGAAGCGCGCGGTTTTAGAATCATCGACTAAAAGCACTTTAACAAACTGGTTTTGATAAAGCCGCTTCACAGTCGAGATCACGTATTCAATACTGGCGGGGCTGTCTTTCAGCACATAATCAATGATGCGTTTTTGCATCAAATCGTCGCGCATTTCCTCATTAAAATGACCAGAAAAAACAACAGAAGGAATATTCTTCTTCATTACATGTTCAACAATTTCCCCGTTGGGTGCATCGGGAAGGTTGAGGTCAAGTAAGGCTAAAAAGAAATCATCAGCACGTTCTTCAAGGATTTCATCGGCTTCTTGAAGGGTTTCAGCGCAGGCCACAACAAATCCAAGCTGTTTTTCCAACTGGCTTTTAATCACCGAGCGATAGAATTTCGCATCTTCAACCAGCAGGATTTCTGTTGGTTTGGTTTCATGGGTCATCGCAGGCGTCCTAGCATATGTAAATTAATCTGCACGAAGGAAGTGACCTTTCAGAGTTTTCTTGGCATCGTTTATGGCACTTTTAGTTTTTGCAAGGATATCGGCTGAGGCAATATCCTTGAGGCTGCAGACACATGTTGTGAAGCTGATGTTCAATTCTTGATCTGCAAAATTAAATGTTTTCTGGGTGAGCATGTTATGGGCATTTTGGATATGCTCCATATAATCATCAAGGTTATCAGTGGTACCCAACAAGCAGAATTGACTGCCGCCATAACGCGTGGTCAGGCCACTTGATTTGAAGGTTTTTTCAAACTCACGCGCGAGCATAAACAAGATCGCATCCCCTGCATCGCTGCCATATTTATCATTAAATTCTTTAAAGTCATCTAATTCAAAAAAGGCGCAGACGAGGTTAAGCTCAAGCTCTCTCGCTCTTTTGTAGATACGTTTATATTTAGCTTCAAGATAACGACGGTTTTTAAGCTGTGTGACCAAATCTGTATAAACAAGCTCATCAAGCTCATGAACCTTATCAAGCGCATCCATGTTTAAGGTGACGCGACAGAAGAATTCTTCTGTCAGAAAGGGTTTTACAAGAAAGTCACTGGCCCCGGCTTTTAGAAATTGGGCCGAGATGGCGTGGGTACCGTAGGCTGAAACCCCAATGATGCAAACTTCATCACGGTTCTTTTTTGCACGGATTCTTTTACAGACATCCACGCCCTGCATATCGGGCATATTATAATCGGTGATGACAAGGCGGATATCACCATGCTCGTTAAATACTTTTAAGGCTTCTTGACCATTTTCTGCACTAAATACGTTGAAATTAAACTGGCGCAATAAGGCGACCATATGTTTGCGTGCCACGCGTGAATCATCAACCACCAACACTTTGCAATGATTGTTTTTGAAATAACGATCAACTGTGTTGAGAACATAGTTCAGGCTTGCCGGGCTGTCTTTGACCACATAATCAATAATATTAGGGCGTTCTAACAGGTCGCGGATTTCTTCACTAAAAGAGCCGGAGAAAATAATCGAGGGGATCGACATACCTGAAACCACATCCACAATTTCCCCATCAGGGGCATCGGGCAGGTTCAAATCCAGTAAAGCAAGGTCGTAATGATTTTGGCGCGATGTTAGTTCTTTTACCGCTTCGCCATAGGTTTCAACGGCGGTAACGTTATAGCCAAAGCTTCCTTCGATTTGAGATTTCAGGACGGTTCTGAAGAATTTCGCATCTTCTACCAGTAAAATCTCAGCCATTATTCCACCTGTTTTATTAATTTATTTGAAAGCGCTCTTAAAAGACTACAAAAACTACAGGGGTATCGCAAACAATAAGTACATGAAAAGATTCAAGTTATGACAGTTTGTCAAAGGGGATAGTGAGTTTAGCACGCGCATCATCCATGCGTTCATTGGGCCCTTTGGGTGTTTGGTCTTCTTCTTCAACGGCTTCGGGTTGCCATTCTTTCATATAGTCAGTGGCTGATTTTACATCTTCGCGATGATAATCCTCCTCATAATCTTCAAGATGATATTCCTGAAAAGTGGGGTCATCATTTTGGGCACCGTCTTCTTCAGCCAATTTAGCAAGGCGATCAAAGGTGGTGAGTGAATTATAAAGCTCGGGGTCCATTTCTTCACGATGGGGGCGGCACGTCCAGATGAGGAAAAAGGCCGGAAAACCAGCAACAAACCAGCCCGGCAGCTGCAAGATAGTGGAGAGAATAACATCTAGAAGGACAGAATCAAAACGGGCTTTAAAAGCAATCCATTTTCCCGGGGCAAGGGCAATGAGCAGGTCATTGGTAGAGGTGATAAACCCGCGTGAAACAACAGCTTCAGCAGCAGCGAGAAGAAAAGCTGCAGCAAAAAAGACCCAGCCGAGCAAAAAACCGACTTTCATACCAAGGCTTAAAGAATGGGAGGGTGTGCGCAACTTCACATCAACCTTAAAAAAAATCCGCTAATCCTTTCATACTATCGTCATGGATTACGAAATGAAAGGATAATGCAGTGCTGACACATATTCGTGATGATAATCTTCGCCTGATTCTTGCCCCCCAGGAAAAAGAATATATTGAAGAACAGTATGAGTATCATCAAACATCGCTGATATATTGCATCACATCAATTGTCGGGCTGTTTTTTTATGCTCAGCTTTCTCCATTGATCTTGGTTATAAACAAGCAAGCTTATGGTGTGTTGATGACTTTTGGTTTCTTATGGGTGATTGTTGCTTTTTGTGCCCTGTTGATGTTTATCCCTATCTTACTTAAGGTTTTGAAATATAAGAAACTCATAGCAGAACAGAAGGTGTTCTTACAAAAATATAACCGTTCCTTATAGGGTCATTTTTTCTAAGATCAATAGCTTGCGCTTAGGTAAAAGCTTGCGTATTCTAATGGTCGATAAAGGCGAAATAATAATCAATCATCGGGGACTGAAATGCAAACTTATGGGGTTGAGGCGGTTAAAAACCGGCTGTTATTTGATAACCCATGGTGGGCATTGGATGAACAGACGCCGCAAAAGTTCAAACTTCCCCCAAAGCGCCTTTTTTTCAAAGACTTTGCCCACAAAATAGAACAAGGCGAGATGGGCCGTTCTGTTGTTCTTTCTGGTCCACGTCGTTGCGGTAAAACCGTGATGGTGCGCCAGATGGTGGCCCGCCTTATTGAAACGGGTACTTCACCGCGCCATATCTTGCTGGCCTCACTTGGGGCGCCGACCTATTGGGAAGCGGGCCTGCGCGAGATTTTGAGCCTGTTTATCAAGCGTAATCAAGACACATCTGAAGGCAAAACCCTTTATGCTTTTCTTGATGAGCTTCAGTATATGGCCGATTGGCAAGAAGATCTGGTGGAAGTGGCAAAAGAATTTCCACAAGTGCGCCTCATCGGTGTGCTTTCAGCGGGGGTATCTTTACCGGAAGAACTGGAAGACAATGATCCGGGCTATGATATTTCAATTCTTCCCCCTTTATGTTTTGCAGAATTTTTGCGCTTTCGTGGGCGTGAGCAAGAATTGTTTGGTGGCGATCCGGCCCAACATAAGCTAGCCTTTAATCAGGCTAACCTGCCTGCGTTGAATAAAGAATTTCAATATTATATCAATTATGGTGGTTTTCCTGAAAGTGTGCTGGGCAAGACCCAAGGCGCACCTTCGCCGTTATTTGTGCGCGATGGCATGATTGACCGTTTGCTGCATAAAGACATGGCGTCTTTTTACGGCATTAATGATTTAAAGGGCCTGTCCCATCTTTTTGCCTTACTGGCCTATAATACGGGGTTGGAAGTCAGTATTGAAGAGCTTGCGCGCGAAACCAAGATTGCCAAAAACACCTTGCGTAAATATCTCGATTTCCTTGAATCGGCTTGGCTTATTCGTCGCCTGCATCGTGTTGATAAAAATGCCAAACGCTTTCAGCGCGCGGTGGCTTTTAAGGTGTTTATCACCTCACCAAGTTGGTATGCGGCCCTGTTTGGTCCGGTCTTCCCCAATGATAAGGTTTATCCCCGTTTGGTGGAAACCGCGGTTTACAGCCAATGGCTGGGTGCTTCTCATCGCATTGCAGCACTTACATATGCAAGCTGGCGCGGTGGTAAAATTGATCTGGTGGGCTATAGCGATTTGGCGGCGCAAAAACAACGCGCGCCTGAACCCAACCTGATTATCGAGATGGATTGGAAGCAGACCTTATCAGGTTTTGGCGAAGGGCCACAAACAGTGACGGATTTTGTGCGCTTAAACTGTAATGGCGAAGAAGACACTTTGCTTTTGACCCAGAATATTGTGCGCACAGGCTATCATCGCCATGTGCGCATTCAATCTATGCCAGCAAGTCTTTATGCCTATGGTTTGGTGAACGAACTGGGTTAAACGCCCGCTGCACTATTCATTTTACGCAGTAAAGTCACCAGCTGGACGGCTTCTTCATCATTCAGCGCACTTGTGGTCACGCGATCACTTTTCTTGGCAAGTTCAAGGCCACGGGCATAGACTTCTTTTCCTTCATCACTTAAGACCAATGCGTTGGAGCGTCGATCAGTGGGCGAGGGTTTTCGCAAAACAAGCCCGCGGTTTTCAAGCCCGTCAATGACCGCGACCATGGTAGAGCGTTCCACACCAAGGGAGCGTGCGACAGCGGATTGGGACATGCCTTCATTGCTGGCAATAAGCGTGAGCACCCCAAACTGACCGGGTGTCACCTGCGTTTCTGCCATGGCGTCTGTGAAATTGTTGAAGGATGTAACTTGTGCGCGACGCAGATGATATGTCATCAGGTCGTTCAAGGGACCAATATTCGTTTTTTCAGGCACCAAAAACCTCTAAGATGGTTTGACAATAAATGTTATGGATACCAACATATAACCCGATCTGCCATCTGTCCAGCCTTGGAGTTTTTTCATGCAATATGTTGTGCCTTTATGGACCCCGCCCGCCCTTCACGTAAAAGACAGTGAGGCCCAGTTTCCCATTCGCCGTGTCCATTGTGTGGCGAAAAACTACGGGGCACATATCCGCGAGATGGGGGGAGACCCCAATAAGGTGAAGCCGAAATTCTTTTCAAAATCCGCCCATGCAGTAAGCGCGGGTGTGGATGAGGTTTCCATTGCGTATCCACGCGCCACTCAAGACCTGCATCATGAGGTCGAGCTGGTGGTCGCACTGGGGGAAAATGCGAAAATTTTCGGCTTTGGTATCGGGATTGATTTTACCAAACGAGACCTTCAGGCCGTGGCTAAAGAAAATGGCATGCCGTGGGATACTTCAAAAAATTTCACAGGCGGGGCAGCGGTCTCACAAATCATTCCGATTGAGGAAACAGGCGAGTTAACAACGGGGGCCATTTCTTTATCTGTTAATGGAGAAATGCGCCAACAAGGTGACCTCGCCCAAATGATCTATAATGTGCGTGAGATTATGGATCATCTTGATGGCTATGATGAATTGCTCGCAGGTGATATTATTTTCACAGGCACGCCTGCGGGTGTGGGTGCTGTTGAAAAAGGCGATGAAATGAGCTGTAAAATTGAAGGCTTGCCTGACTTCACAGTGAGATTGGTGTGATGAAATCTGCTTTAATTGCATTATCAGTACTGATCGTTTTATCGGGCTGCATGGGGGCGTCTTCACCTGTTTATTGGAAACATAAGACCCTGCCTTCATCGCAATGGCGCACAGACCAAAACCGCTGTAAGCGAGCCGTTGATAAACACCTCGGGCTTGATTATCGCAATCACGCAGATCAAGGTTTAAGCATGTATGATGAGCAGATGCGCCAATATGAAGTGGGTAAAAAACAGAAGAAATTGCTCAACAGCTGTATGCGCCGTTTAGGCTATGTCCCGATGAATTAAGTTAATTCTTCAAGCCAAAGATCGAGACTTAAAAATACTCCGGCCCCCGCAAGGGCAATGCGAAAGCCGGAAAAAAAAAGAACAGGTGCGGTTGGGTTTGAGAAGGGGGGAGGGAGACCGACGTGTTCATATAAACAGTCTACCTTGAAGCTTTGATCACCTGCAAATCACACTTATGTGAGCAGCACATCCTGCCCAAACAAAAAAGGGGAACCCAATGGCTCCCCTTTCTTTAAATTATATGACGACTTAGAACTTACATGTTTGGGTAGTTCGGGCCGCCCATACCTTCTGGTGTCGTCCAGTTGATATTCTGGGTCGGGTCTTTGATGTCACATGTTTTACAATGCAGGCAGTTGGCAAAGTTCATCTGGAACTTTTTCTGACCTTCATTTTCTTCATCATCAAGATATTCATAAACCCCAGCTGGGCAGAAGCGTACTTCAGGGCCTTCGTATTTTGCCCAGTTTACGCTCAGCGGCACAGACTCGTCTTTGAGTTTTAAGTGACACGGCTGGCTTTCTTCATGGGCCGTGTTGGAAATGAAGACAGAAGACAATTTATCAAAGCTGATTTTCCCATCCGGTTTTGGATAGTCAATCTTTGGCATGCTGGCTGCTGGCTTTAATGTTTCGTTGTCTGCATGTGGATGTTTCAACGTCCAAGGCTCACGACCGCCAGTTAGGTAAGTTGTGAAACCGGAATAGACTAAACCGCCAAAGAAGCCCCATTTGGCAAAGCTTGGGCGGATGTTGCGTACTTTATAAAGCTCATCCCACACATAAGACGCTTTCATATTGGCGCTATATTGTGTTGGCTCGTTTGAAACATTTTCGTCTTCTGAGGTGCAAAGATCGAAAATGGCATTTGCCGCTTCGATGCCTGATTGCATGGCGTTATGTGTACCTTTGATTTTTGGCACATTGAGGAAACCAGCAGAACAGCCAACCAGACAACCACCCGGGAAGGTCAGTTTCGGGATGGACTGGAAGCCACCTTCATTAAGGGCACGCGCGCCATAGGCGATACGACGACCAGCTTCAAAGGTTTTGCAAATTTCAGGGTGCGTTTTGAAACGCTGGAATTCGTCAAAAGGTGAGAGATGGGGGTTTTCATAATCCAGACCCACAACAAAACCAACAGCCACCTGATTGTTATCGAGGTGATAAAGGAAGGAGCCGCCATAGGTCTTGCTATCCATCGGCCAGCCCGTGGTGTGAACGATCTTGCCTTCAGAATGTTTGGCAGGATCAATTTCCCAAAGCTCTTTAATACCGATCCCAAAGGTTTGTGGATCGCAATCTTTGCGCAGGTCAAACTTCGCCATGATGTCTTTGGCAAGCGAGCCGCGCACACCTTCTGCAAAAATGGTGTAGCGCGCATGAAGTTCTACACCGGGTTCAAAGTTCGGGCCTTCAGAGCCGTCTTTTTCACGGCCCATATCGCCTGTGGCAATGCCTTTAACCGAACCGTCTTCGTTATAGAGAACTTCACAAGCAGCAAAGCCCGGGTAAACTTCAACGCCCATTTCTTCGGCTTGTTCACCCAACCAGCGACACACATTACCAAGCGAGACAATATAATTGCCGTGGTTGTTCATCTGCGGTGGGGTTGGCAGCTTTTTAAAACCTGTTTCAGACAGGTGAAGGAAAGAATCTTCCTTGGCTTCTACGGTGAGTGGCGCGCCCATTTCTTTCCATTCAGGAAAGAGAGAGCTAAGCGGGCCCGTTTCAATAACGGCACCAGAAAGAATATGGGCACCAATTTCAGAACCCTTTTCAACCACACAGACGGTGAGCTCTTTTTCTTTTTCCTGTGCGAGTTGGCTGAGTTTAATCGCCGCTGAGAGGCCAGAGGGGCCACCGCCAACAATTACAACATCAAATTCCATGGATTCACGTTCCATAGTCAGGGTCCTTCCAAAATGTTTACATAGTGAACAGTTCTATTTGCGAACATTATTACCACTTTTCTGCAGGCGAACATAGAAAAAATGCACAAACTTGTGAACCTTTCTGTTCAATTATTGTTATTTTTGCTAGGTATTCTTCTATGAACCAGCACTCAGACACGACTTTTGACGATCCAATGAACCCCGAAGCCCTGCTAAAATGGTATGTGGAGATGGGGGTGGACGAATGTATCACCAGCGAATCCGTTGATCGATATGCTGTGTCTGCACAGATGTTGGAGGCTAAAAAAGCTGCTCAGGCTCAACAACAGGCCCCTCAAACAAACAGACAGGCGCCACAACAAGCGCCTTCACAAGGTGCTGCGTCACTCTCGCCTAAACCTAAAACGCAACCCAATGGGCCAGCCCAACAGGTACAGGCCACAGACGAAATGGTCCATATGGCCGTTGAGCTTGCTCAAAATGCCAAGAATGTGGAGCAGTTGCGCGAGGCTGTTTTATCTTTTGAAGGCTGTCATTTGAAAAAAACCGCCATGAATACGGTGTTTGCCGATGGAAATCCCAAGGCCGACATTATGTTTATTGGCGAGGCCCCTGCCACAGATGAAGATCGCCAAGGGGTGCCTTTTGCAGGCGATAATGGCAAGTTGTTTGACCAAATGTTGCAGTCTTGTGGCTTGGAAGAAAAATTGGGGGATCGCTCCAATGTCTATATCACCAATGTTTTGTTTTGGCGTCCACCGGGAAATCGCAATCCGACCTTAAGCGAAATTGCCGTTTGCCTGCCATTTTTGGAGCGCCATATCGAATTGGTGGACCCGAAAATGATCGTGCTTTTGGGCGGGGCGGCGGCCAAGGCGGTATTGGGTCATCATGAAGGGATTTCACGCCTGCGCGGGCGCTGGTTTACCCATGCCACACCGGGCCTATCACGTCCGGCCCAAGCCACAGCTCTTTTCCATCCGGCCTATTTATTGCGCTCACCTGCACAAAAACGCCGTGCATGGGGGGATTTGCTGTCCATTGTGGAAAAACTGGAAACACTTTAATTTTTCGCAGAATCTTGCGATTTTAGTAAAAATATATTAGGTTGGTGCCTTATAGCTAAGGGCAATCACTTCATCCTTTAAAATCAAAAGGTTATCAGAATTTCCTCAACATAACAATATATTGTGTTTTTGTGATATTCGTTTAATAGATATGGTATTCAAACTTAAAGACGCCGTTGTTGCATTCGGCCTGACCATGGGTGTTTTCGCCACTGCATTTGCGGGCGAGTCCAACATTCAACTGGCTGCATTAGAAGAAGATGCAGTTCATAAATTGGATGTGGTTGCCCAATTAGACGATCAAAACCTGTCGCTTTATCAGGATGTTTTTGCTTTGCAGGAAAGCGGGAACTGGAAAAAAGCGGACAAGCTGATTGCAAAAATCACCGATCGTACCTTGATGGGCCATGTGCTTGCCCAGCGTTATCTCCATCCCACGAAATATCGTTCGCGCTATAAAGAATTGCGCAAATGGTTGGCGAAATATCACGATCACCCCCAAGCAAAACAGATTTATAAACTGGCAAAAAAACGCCGCCCTAAAAATGCGCTGAACCCGCAAGCTCCAACGGGGCGATATCTTAGTGGGTCGGGTTATGATGCCACAGGTCATGCGACAAAAGTTTATTCTCCACGCAAACGCTTAAGTAAAGCCAAGGCGCGCAAGGCGGCAGGCTATACCCGCAAGATGCGTTATTATACGCGAAAAGGCTGGACCAAATCGGTTAAGCGCTTGTTGCGCACTAAAGAAGTTCATCAATTGCTGCACCGGGGTCAAATTGATCAGGCGCGCACATGGCTGGCGGCGGGCTATTACGCTGATGGTCTGGATAAATGGGCCTATGAATGGTCACTTAAAGCGGTGAAACGTTCTGGCAAATATATCCCCACAGCCCATTGGATTGCGGGTTTGGCCTCGTGGCGCATGGGTAAATTACAACAAGCAGCCAGCCATTTTGAAAAAGTTACACAATCTGGTTATTCTTCTGACTGGATGATGTCTGCGGGGGCTTATTGGGCGGCACGTTCTTATTTATTAGAGCGCAAACCCCAACAGGTTAATGACTGGCTTAAAAAAGCCGCAAGCTATCCACGCACCTTTTATGGGCAGTTGGCAAACCGTTCATTAGGTTATGAAACCGTCTTTAATTGGCATATGCCAGACCTGAACCATGATGCGCTTTCTACATTGAAAACACAGCGCTCTGGGCGTCGTGCACTGGCTTTATTGCAGGTTGGCCAAGATGAGATGGCGGAAAAAGAATTTCGCAAATCTTATTCAAAGGCCGATGATGAAGCCCGTGTTGCCATGTTAAATGTGGCGATGCGTAGTAACATGCCGTCTTTTTCCATGCGTTTGGCCTCACAATTGGCGCGCAAAGGGCACAACGTTCCTGATGCAGCGCTTTATCCCATGCCAAAATGGCAGCCTAAAGTGGGCTATAAAGTGGATCGTGCGTTGATCTTTGCTTTGATGCGCCAAGAATCAGGTTTTAACCCCAAGGCAAAATCCTATGCCGGGGCCAAAGGCCTGATGCAATTGATGCCCGGCACAGCCAGCTTTGTGGCACGCGATCGCCGCATGCGTTGGAGCAAGAAACTGTTTGAGCCGGAAACCAACATCAGCCTTGGTCAGCGCTATATCAATATGTTGCTCAATGAAAATGCCATTAATGGCGATCTGTTTCAAATGACAGCCGCGTGGAATGGCGGACCGGGGAACCTCAATAAATGGAAGCGCGGGGTGAAGTACCAAGATGATCCGCTTTTATTTATTGAAAGTATTCCTTCGCGCGAAACCCGTATCTTTATTGAGCGTGTCTTGACCAATTTCTGGATTTATCGCGACCGTATGGGCCAAGAGGTTCCGACTTTAGACGCAATTGCATCTGGTTCATGGCCGATCTATAAAGGACAAGATGCATCTTCTATCGAGATGGCAAAAAAATAACAGGATAATCTCATGTCTCAAATCCATGGGGAACGCGAGTTCCTTTCGCTTAACATTGCAATCATCACCGTTTCAGACACACGCACATTTGAAAATGACAAATCCGGCGATACGTTGGCCGCGCGCATTGAAGGTGCAAACCATAAAGTCTATGAACGTTTGATCATGAAAGATGATTGTAACGAGCTGGCAGAACAGTTGCGCACATGGTCTGATAATCCTGAGATTGATGTGGTTATCACGACAGGTGGCACAGGGGTGACAGGACGTGATGTGACACCAGAAGCTTTTCGTATGGTGATTGAAAAAGAAATCCCCGGTTTTGGCGAAATTTTCCGCATGTTATCTTATCAAAAGATCAAAACATCCACCATTCAGTCCCGCGCCATGGCGGGTTTGGTCAATGCGACCTATATGTTTGCCCTTCCCGGTTCAAGCGGGGCTGTGAAAGATGCGTGGGATGACATTTTGGTTCATCAGCTCGATGCACGCACACGCCCATGTAACTTTGTGGAACTTATGCCACGCCTGAATGAGCATTTAGCATAAACGATTGATCTAAAATCCCCTATTTCACATGGGGGATTGTAATTATTTTCAGATTCCACCTATAATCGCGTTATTGGTAGGAATAATCTGAATTGGCTGAACAAGTGCCTGATAAAAACGCACAAGGTCAAAGTGATCGTAAAATCCGTTCCATTTTGGAACGTGGTCCGGCAGTGATGTATCACTGTCAGGAATATTGGGACTATGGCATTGATTATATCAGCCCCAATATCACTGACCTAACGGGCTGGGCACCTGAAGATTTTATTGATAATTCTGTTTTCAGGATGGAGATCATCCATCCCGATGACCAACAGTATGTCTTAAGTGATATTCAATCCCTATTTGATCATGGTCACCAGATCCATGAATACCGCCTGCGCAAAAAAGATGGCGAGTATATCTGGGTGATGGATGATGTGCGCACCTTGCAAAGCTCCGATGGGAGTTTTGACGGGCTGGTTGGCTATCTCAGCGATATTACAGAATATAAAGCGACAGAACGTTCTTTGCGCGAAAGTGAACTGCGACACCGTGCAATTTTTGAGACTGTCCTTGAAGGTATTATCACCATCGATTCCAAGGGAATCGTTAAAGATATGAACAATGCTGCTGAGAATATGTTTGGCTATCAGGCCCTACATGTTATTGGTCGCAACATTAAAATGTTAATGCCAGAGCCTTTTGCCTCCAAACATGATGATTATTTAGCAAAATACCATCAAACAGCTGAAGCCAACATTATTGGCACGGGGCGTGTGGTAAGGGGGCGGCGTTCAGACGGTGAGACCTTTGAGATGAGCTTGTCTGTTTCAGAGCTGAACCTGCCTGATGGTAAATATTTTGTTGGGGCGGTACGTGATATTTCTAAGCGGGTGCGCGCCGAAAATGCCTTAAAGCGTAGCCAAGAACGCCTGCGTATGAGCCAGCAATTTGCCAAAATCGGTACATGGGACTGGCATATTGAAGAGGATAAACTTTTTTGGTCCGATCAGGTTTTCCCTTTATTGGGAATAATCAATGATGGGGTTGAAGAGCGCACGCAGCGTTTTCGCGATTGGGTCCATCCTGAAGATTGTGATTATGTCTATCAGGCTTTCATCAAATGTTTCAAAAAAGGCGAACATTTTGATTGTGAGCATCGTGTGCTTTGGCCCGATGGGACGGTGCGCTGGGTCCATGAACAAGGCGATGTGGTGCGCAATACCGAAGGCCGTGCGGTACGTATGGTTGGCGTTATTCATGATGTGAGTGAGAAGAAAAGGCGCGAAAAAGAGCTAGAGCGCGCCCGCCATGCTGCCGATGATGCAAACCAAGCGAAATCTGAATTTCTTTCGCGCATGAGCCATGAGCTTCGCACTCCGTTGAACGCCATTCTTGGCTTTGCCCAGCTCTTAGGCATGAGTGGTAAAAACCCGCTTGTGGAGCGCCAGAAAAGTCAGGTCGGCCAGATTGTGGCAGCGGGTAATCACCTGATGGACCTGATTAACGAGGTGCTTGATCTGGCACGTATTGAAGCCGGGCGCTTAAACCTTTCCCTTGAGCCTGTTGATATGGCTTCCTTGATGGAAGAATGTTTTGATATCAGCGAGTCCTTGGCAAAAGATAAAGACATTGATCTTCATCTTAACGGGGCACTGGATATTTCTTTGTGGGTGGATCGCACGCGCTTAAAACAAATCCTGCTCAATATTCTGTCTAATGCCATTAAATATAATGAGCTTGGCGGGTTTGTTAAATTTGAAGCCCATCAAGTGGATGAACATTGGGTTGAGTTTAGAGTGAGTGATGACGGGCCGGGTATTCGTGCAGAACAAAAAGATCAGATTTTTATGCCCTTTAACCGTTTGGGTGCAGAAAACTCACAAATTGAAGGCACAGGCATTGGCCTCACGCTGACTAAGCAATTGGTTGAGGCCATGGGCGGGACCATTGGTTTTGACAGTATTGTTGATGAAGGTAGCACGTTCTGGGTGAGAATGCCCATTGCCACAGAAACGGAAAAAGTAGCCGTTGAGGCCGATGTAAAACAGTCTGAGCTTAATGAAGTGCGCAAAGTTTTATTTGTCGATGATAATAATGAAAACCGTGATGTGATGACCCAATTTGCCAGCATGGTGAATAATCTGGATATGGTGGTCACCAACACGGGCAAAAGCGGTCTTGAAATAGCACGAGATACAGCACCGGATTTGATTGTGCTGGATATAAATATTGATGATATGGACGGGATAGAGCTGTGTAAGGCTATACGTCAATTACCTAATATGAATTCAACTCCTATTTTCGCCTTGAGCGCGGATAAGTCTCAGGCAACAATAGGGCGCGCGATGGCTGCCGGGTTTGATGAATATCTTTTCAAACCGATTGACCTGAGAGAATTTAGAAAAAAATTAACGCAACTTTGGGCCACCACACATGACTGACATGGAAAAGAAAATATCAGAATGTTGTATTTTGGTGGTGGATGATAAACCCGTCAATGTCTTGTTGCTTGAACAGCTTCTTGAAGAAGAAGGCTTTGATAATGTCATCTCAACAACGGATTCACGCGAAGTCGTTGGCCTTTATCAAAGCAAGCAGATCGATATGATTTTGCTTGATATCCGTATGCCGTATATGGATGGTATTGAGGTAATGGGCGCCTTAAAAGAGGTGGTGGGGGATGATGATTATCTGCCCATTCTGGTTCTGACCGCCCAAACCGATATTGAAACCCATAAAAATGCCTTAGCAGCAGGCGCGCGTGATTTTCTCACCAAACCATTTCAGCCATGGGAAGTCTTTCAACGTATCCGCAATTTATTGGAAACACGGGTTTTTTATAATAACCAGCGTGTGCGCGCGGATGTGTTGGAAACAGAAGTGCAAAAACGCACTAAAGAACTACATGAAACCCAGTTAGAAGTGGTGCGCCGTTTAGGGCGTGCGGGTGAGTATCGCGATAATGAAACGGGTGCCCATGTGGTGCGTATGAGTAAAAGCTGTAAATTGCTCGCCTTAAAAGCAGGTTTGGGGGAGGCTTTTGCAGAGCTGATTTTACAAGCTAGCCCCATGCATGATGTGGGGAAAATTGGTATACCGGATAATATCTTGCTCAAGCCTGCGCGCCTGAGTGATGAAGAACGTCATGTGATGAATAAACATGTGGAAATCGGCATGGATATCATCGGTAGCTTTGATAGTGAAATGCTCTCCATGGCGCGTGAAATTGCGGCAAGTCACCATGAAAAATGGGATGGGAGTGGTTATCCTAATCAGTTATCAGGTGAGGATATTCCCATTTCTGGTCGTATTGCGGCGATTTGTGATGTGTTTGATGCACTCACTTCTGAGCGCCCTTATAAAGAGGCTTGGAGTACAGAAAATGCGCTTTCTTTCTTACAAGAAAATGCCGCAAGCCATTTTGATCCGCATTTAGTGGCAGTTTTCATTGAAATAATCCCCGAAATCACCTCATTACGTCTAGAACACCCTGACGAAGAAGAGTAATATCGTCTCAATAATTCAATTTTCTTAAAAATTACTTTGATTCGGTATTTCTATGATGCGTAGTCTTTTCCTGATTGCGGCGACAGTCCTTTCTTTTCAAACAGGTGGTTTGGCACTTGCCAATAGTGAGTTTCGTGACTCAATCCGTATTGTTGGCTCTTCAACCGTTTTTCCATTTTCTGCTTTTGTGGCGGAAAAATTTCATCGCAAGACCGGGCAAGCGTCTCCTGTTGTGGAATCGACCGGATCGGGTGGGGGCATTAAAATGTTCTGCTCGGGCATTGGGGTAAATTCACCCGATATTGTGACGGCATCGCGGCGCATGAAGGTGACGGAAATTCACAAATGCCAAGATAATAAAGTGAAAGATATTTCAGAAGTCATGATCGGTTGGGACGGGATCATGATGGCTATGGCACGGGGCTCATTAGGTTTTAATCTGACGCGCGAACAGTTATGGAAAGCCTTGGCAAAACGCTTGCCAATTGATGGGCAATGGGTGTTAAACCCCCATACAAAATGGTCTCATATTGATAGCTCCCTTCCTGATAAGACCATTCAGGTTTTTGGCCCGCCCCCCACATCGGGAACACGTGATGTTTTTGTGGAAGAAGTCATGATCAAAGGCTGTCAGTCTGCGGCCCATCAAGATTTAAAAGACACATCTAAACAGATGCATTTATGCGGAGAAATGCGCGAAGACGGGATTTATGTTGAGGCCGGGGAAGATGACGATTTGATCGTGCGCCGCCTCAAAAACAATCCTAATGCGTTGGGTGTTTTGGGCTATAACGCCTTGGAAAGGCGCAATGGCTTGATTGAATCCTTAAGTGTTGAAGGGGTGAAACCAGATTTTGACAGCATTTTGGATGGAAGCTACCCGTTAAGCCGCCCGTTGTTTCTCTATGTGAAAAACGAACATATCAATGCCTTGCCGCAAATCAGCGATTATGTTGATGAGTTTATGAGCATGGGGGCTGTTGGTAATGAGGGTTATCTGGTGGAAAAAGGACTCATCCCCATTCAGGATGAACAGGGAAATGCCCTTAAAAGTCGGGCACTTAAACTCTCTGTTGATTAAAGCTGTTGCTTGGTTGGGCGCACGATGATTTCATTTACATCCACATCATCGGGTTGCTCAATAGCATACAGGCAGGCTTTGGCGATGGCTTCTGCATCAATGGCATCTTCATAAAGTTTCCCCACGCCGTGTGCGATCTTTTCATTACTGATAGATTGGGTGAGCTCAGACGTGACTGCGCCCGGTGAAATGATGGTGGTGCGCAAATAGCCGCGTGATTCTTGGCGCAAACCTTCTGAGATGGCACGCACGGCAAATTTGGTTGCCGCATAGACACCCGATGTGGGGGTGACCACATGGCCCGCAACTGAGGCGATATTGATGATATGACCGGACTTTTGTTCATGCATCTGGTCAATCACAGCGGCAATGCCGTGCAAAACACCGCGAATATTCACATCAATCATGCGGTTCCATTCTTCAACTTTCTTCTCGCTGAAAAAGGACAAAGGCATCACACCCGCGTTGTTGATAAGCACGTCAATGGAGCCAAATTCATCCATGGCAAGCTTTGCCAAGGCCTGTACATCATCTTCTTGAGTGACATCACAAGACTGTGCGCGACAGTTTTGACCAAGCTCATCACGTAATGATTGTAATTTATCAAGGCGACGTGCCCCTAAAACCAGATTAGCCCCTAAGGGTGCAAACTTGCGCGCCATGGCTTCACCCAGCCCACTGCTGGCACCTGTTATGAGGATTGTTTTATTTTTAAGAGAAGACATGACGCCCTTTTTAATTTCAATTGATACATTTGCCTAAAATAGGTGATACATTTAGCCTTCGCAATCGTAATGATTTTTATTTAAGTCTCTGTTAGACTGTAAAAAACGATAACGATTGGGATAACAATAATGTCAACTGATAAGCATCTTATTGCTGAAATTAAGCACGAGCTTGACTGGGCCGCTGAAGAAGTCAAACGCACAGAAACGGAAGTGATGAAGCTGGAAGTGGATTTCAATAAATCCATGGAAGGTCAAGATGATGCTGAGATCAAACGCTTAACAGAAGAAAAAGAACATTTACAAGAACGTATCGGCCTGCACGATGCCTATAGCTTGCAACGCCGGGCTGCCAGCCGCTTTGCCATGTTATGCCATGTGTTTGATATTGCCAGTATGGGCAATACGTCTGACACCTTATGTGAGCAGCTCAGCCGCTTTTTATTCCGTTCTGTTGATGGGGAAGCAGAAAACAAGGATCAGCATGAAAAGCTTTTAGAGTTGGCAGAAGCATTGATTGCCTATTTTGCCGATGGTCATTCAGATGAGGCTGATCATGCCATTCGTTCAGCCTGGCAAGATTTAGAAGAAATGCTGCGCGCAATAGGGCGCAAGATTTAATCTTCTTCTTTGCATAAAATATAAAAAAAGGGCCTGATGAGATAAATCATCAAGCCCTTTTCTTTTGTCTTTAAAAGCGGATGTTATACCAGCTTATCAAGCTCAGCAATCAGCGCATCACCCATGGCAGCACAGCCGATGGCTTTCATGCCGTCTTGCATGATATCGCCTGTACGCACGCCAGCACCCAACACATTTTGAACGCCTTGGTCCAACAGGTCAGCTTCTGCCGCCATGTTAAAGCTGTAGCGCAAACACATGGAGAAGGACAGGATGGTTGCCAATGGGTTTGCCAAATCTTGACCCGCAATATCCGGGGCAGAACCGTGTACGGGTTCGTACATGGCGCGTACTTTGCCGTTTTCATCCTTACCGGATAAAGAGGCAGATGGCAGCATACCGAGTGAACCTGTCAACATGGCAGCGCAATCAGAAAGCAGATCACCAAACAGGTTATCTGTGAGGATCACGTCAAACTGTTTTGGGTTACGCACCAACTGCATGGCGCAGTTATCAGCATACATATGCTCAAGCTTAATATCGCTATATTGTTCTGCGTGTAGTTTTGTTACGACTTCGCGCCAGAACTTACCAGATTCCATCACGTTGGCTTTTTCAACGCTGTGAACCTTGCCGCCGCGTTTTTTTGCCAAATCAAAGGCAACATGGGCTGCACGGATAATTTCTGCATCGGTGTAAACTTGGGTATCAAACCCTTTTTGACCGCCACCGGGCAGGTCTTCAACACCGCGTGGTTCGCCAAAATACACACCTGAAGTCAGTTCGCGCAGAATCATGATATCCAAGCCCTGAACGATTTCGTTTTTCAGTGTGGAACTATCCACAAGCGCGTCAAACACAACAGCCGGACGCAAGTTGGCAAATAGGTCCATTTCTTTGCGAAGACGCAAAAGGCCAGCTTCTGGGCGGGCGTGACGCTCAACATTATCCCACTGTGGGCCACCAACAGCGCCGAGCATAACCGCATCTGCATCCATAGCGTCTTGAACGGTTTCATCGGTTACAGCGCATTTATGTGCTTCGTAACAGGCACCACCCACAAGGCCTTCAGACAGGTTGAAGTTTACAGAACGGTTTTTTGTCAGCCATTCGATGATTTTGCGAACCTGACCCATAACTTCTGGACCAATGCCATCACCCGGCAAGAACAATAGATTTTTAGCGTCGGACATATTGAAATCCCTTAAACAAATATGTCCCTGTCAAAACAGGGACCTCACAATATAAAAAAGGCCCCCCGCTTTCACGAGGGGCACAATGCTTTAATTAACGCGCCATCCAAGGCATAGACTGCTTGTAGCTGTCTTCGAAGGCGTTGATCTTATCTTCTTTTTTAAGGGTAAGACCAACATCATCGAGACCTTCTAGCAAGCAAGACTTGCGAAATGGATCAACGTTGAATTCAATGGCGTCACCCGCACCTTCGATTTTCTGGTTTTCCAGATCGATGGTGATGGTGGCGTTTGCACCGTTAGAAGCCTGTTCCATCAAGCGATCAACATCTGCTTTTGGCAGTCTGATCGGCAAGATACCATTTTTAAAACAGTTGTTATGGAAGATATCGGCAAAGCTTGTGGAAATCACACAACGGATACCAAAATCCGCGATGGCCCAAGGGGCATGCTCGCGGCTGGAACCACAACCAAAGTTGTCGCCCGCAACGATGATCTGGGCTTTGCGATAAGGCTCTTTATTAAGAACAAAATCAGCTTTTTCAGAACCGTCTTGATTAAAACGCATTTCGTCAAACAGGTTGGCACCAAGGCCAGAACGTTTGATGGTTTTTAAGAACAGTTTTGGGATGATCATATCGGTATCGATGTTGATCAACGGCATAGGTGCTGCAATACCGGTTAATGTGGTGAACTTTTCCATGGTCTTAGTTCCCCTCTTTCAACAGTTCGCGAACATCTGTGAGCTTGCCTGTGATGGCAGCAGCGGCCGCCATTTCAGGGCTGACCAGATGGGTGCGAGAATCACGACCTTGACGGCCTTCGAAGTTACGGTTGGAGGTTGAGGCACAACGCTCACCCGGGCTCAAGCGATCATCATTCATCGCCAGACACATGGAACAACCTGCTTCGCGCCAATCAAAACCAGCCTCAGTGAAAATCTGATCCAGACCTTCTTCTTCAGCGATTTCTTTCACCAGACCAGAGCCTGGAACAACCATGGCATTCATGCCTTCAGCCACTTTGCGGCCTTTGGCAACAGCAGCAGCTGCGCGTAAATCTTCAATACGACCGTTTGTACAAGACCCGATAAACACGCGCGTTACAGGGATTTCATTGAGCGGCGTACCCGCTTCAAGACCCATGTAGTTTAACGCACGTTCAATGGCACCAGCTTTACCTTCATTTGGCGCATCAGCAGGTGAAGGAACTGTGGCAGTAATCGGCAGTGCATCTTCAGGGCTTGTACCCCAAGTAACATATGGCACCAGCTCATCAGCTTTGATGATGACGGTTTCGTCATAAACGGCACCTTCATCAGTTGTGAGTGTGCGCCAGTATTTTTCAGCCGCTTCAAAAGCTGCGGCTTTTGGTGACATAGGACGACCGCGAACATAATCGATTGTTTTGTCGTCAACAGCGATAAGACCACCGCGTGCGCCACCTTCAATCGCCATGTTACAAACTGTCATACGACCTTCCATGGAAAGGTCCATGATGGCTTGACCGGTAAATTCAATTACGCTGCCTGTACCGCCAGCGGTACCGATTTTACCAATGATGGCTAAAACCAAATCTTTTGCCGTTACGCCTTCTGGCAGGGCACCTTCAACACGGACTTCCATGTTTTTGGATTTTTTCTGCAACAACGTTTGCGTGGCAAGAACATGTTCGACTTCGGATGTACCGATACCAAAGGCAAGGGAGCCAAAAGCACCGTGGGTTGCTGTGTGGCTATCACCACAAACAATTGTCGCGCCGGGCAGGGTAAAGCCTTGCTCAGGACCCACAATATGCACAACCCCTTGACGCAGGTCGTCCATGGCGAAATAGGGAACGCCGAATTCTTTTACGTTTGTTTCAAGTGCTTCAACCTGAACACGTGATTCTTCGTTTGTAATCACAATACCGTTTGAACGATCAGACGTTGGTACGTTGTGGTCAGCTACAGCGAGGGTGAGTTCTGGATGACGAACCTTACGACCCGACATGCGTAGCCCTTCAAAGGCTTGCGGGGAGGTTACTTCGTGAACCATGTGGCGATCGATGAAGATCAGGCTGGTGCCGTCTTCTTGAGTTTCGATCAAATGGTTGTCCCAGATCTTGTCAAAGAGTGTGCGGGGGTTGCCCATTGTCGTTAGTCTCCGAATGAGTCAGATTGCTATAATCAATACATGTATGAAATGCGCCCCTTCTATAGAAGTTTTGCGCCAAAAGGTCACGCACTTTATACATAGATGGCGCTAGTTTGCGGGTTTTAAAATGATTTTTTGATTAAGTAGGGGAGAGATTAATTACTCTAAAGACATCTGATGAAGCGAATCGGATGTATTGCTTTGATATTTTGCAATATTATGTTAGTCTAATTTAGCTGATGTAAGAAATTTATGGTTATAATTGATGAACTTGACGTTTTAAATTACCGAAGCTAAATCAGGTTTAGAATTATTAAAAACCAAAGATAAAACGTATAAATTGAATGTAAAGGCGCTATGTGTCCTTGAGGTTGAAAGCAGCAATTTCTTTGTAGAAAATGATCTTTCTCATTTGGAAAAAGCTTTTAGTGAGTTTATGCTTTGTCTGTCGATTTGGGGAAAATGCGCTTATCGTCTTCACCGTACCACTCCGGCCAAATGGCATGGAGGGGAACATCTAAACATTCTGCAATGATTGCGTTACCTGTTGGTTGAGGGCGGATTAAGGCAGCACGTACAACGGAATCCGACACGCCATGTTGGCGTGCTAACGCTGCCATTGAGCCGACTTTTTTACGGACTTCGGCTTTAACGTCTTCAGGATGAGCGTTACAGGTTCTGGTTGTTGAATACGGCATGCGTTCCTCAAGTCTGTCACCGGTTTTAGTGCCGGTTTTTTTAGAGCGTTATTTATCACGATTGGGATGGAACCCCTTGATTGGAAAGAGACAACCAATTTTTTCATCCCGCTTGAAGAGTATGCCATATATGGGAAAAATAAATCTAGAGGTTTTATCGTTTTAGACGATTTAGTATTTTATGATGTATCCCATATGTGACATGGCTCGCCCATTTACGGAGTCTAGTTTTGACTGAACATCTTCAAATCCGTTTGAAAGAAATAGCAAAAGAGTGCGGTGGAAACCGTGCCTTATGTGAAAAATCAGGCGTGTCAGAACGTACTTTTGCAAACTGGCTTGCAGGTTCAAGTGAGCCCAAAATCATTGGTATCTCTGCGATTGCACAGGCTGCAGGTGTGACGATTGACTGGATTGTGACAGGCTCAAAGCCAAAGCAAAAGTTGGGCGCTCATTTTGAAGAGAATTTTGATACGGTCCAAATCGCACTGGTGAGTGACACGTCGATTACAGAAAAAAAAGATCATCATGAGCGCTTAGGTCTGTGTGATCATATGCCTTTTTCCAGAAGTTTTTTGGAGAAACTCTGTGATCATGACCAGTTTGACCAGTTATGCGTGCTTGAAGTGCAAGGCGATTCGATGGACCCAACCATGAGTGATGGTGATTTCGTTCTTGTGGATCGCGCACAGAAAAATGTCAATGATGGGCTTTTTGCTTTTATCTTCAAAGATCATATTAAGATCAAACGTCTGGTCAATGTGCTCAACGGGCTTGAAATTGTCAGTGACAATAAAAACCTTTATCCCCCTCATCGTATTGAATGCAGTGAGTTTGATCATCTTGATGTGATCGGGCGGATACTCTGGGTGAGTAAAACGGTCTCTTAGGCCTGTTTGGGTTTTTCGATTTCAAATTTAATATCCTCGCTCAGAAGCGGGGATTTTTTTATGTGTTGTAAAAAAGGAAACGCCGCATCCTTCACGCTCGACATGTGAGCAAAGGATACGGCGTTGTCCAACAATGGCTTTGACGGCAAATACCAGCAAGGCCGAGAGAAATGGGGCTCTTTGTTACATTAAAGAGCCGGAAGTTCCCGCCAAATGCAGGAACATTCTTTTACCAGTCTTTCTTCTCAGCGATACGGGCAGCTTTACCTGTGCGGCCACGCAAGTAGTACAGTTTCGCGCGACGAACGTCACCGCGGCGTACAACTTTGATCTCAGCCAAGTTTGGTGAGTAAAGTGGGAATACACGTTCCACGCCTTCACCAAAAGAGATTTTACGTAGTGTGAAAGCAGAGTTTACACCGTCGTTTTTACGGGCAATACAAACACCTTCAAACGCCTGCAAGCGCTCACGGTTGCCTTCTTTAACTTTAACTTGCAGACGAAGCGTGTCACCTGCACCGAATTCTGGGATTTCACGCTCAGCTTGTTGCTTCGCGATTTGCTCTTTACCGAGCTGTTCTACAATATTCATGGTCTCGACCTTTTAAAAGGATTGAACTCTAAAAATGGAGAGGTGCCGATCTCAGGCACTTCCTTTGGTTTGCTCACAGTAGGCTGCCCATAAATCAGGGCGGCGTTCCTGTGTAATGCGTCGGGCTTGGTTTTTACGCCAAGTCAGAATTTTCTCGTGATGACCTGAGAGAAGCGTTTCGGGAACTTCGCGCCCGCGCCACACACGCGGACGTGTGTAATGGGGGTATTCCAAAAGTCCGGCTTCAAAGCTTTCGTCTTCATGGCTGGCTTCCTTGCCGATCACACCGGGTAACAGTCGCACGCAGGCTTCCATTAACACGGTTGCAGCAGATTCGCCCCCATTCAAAACATAGTCTCCAATGCTTATTTCTTCCATATCATCATGTTCATCAAGAACACGTTGATCGATCCCTTCATAGCGACCACAGAGCAAGATCACACCCGGGCCTTGGGCCAGTTCGCGCACTTTGCTTTGAGTTAAGGGTTTGCCACGCGGTGTTAGAAACACCTTTTTGGCCAAGGGAAAACGCTTTACAGCCTCTTCCAAACCATCTGCGACCACATCAGGGCGCATCACTAATCCGGCACCACCACCACAGGGGGTATCATCCACTGTCTTATGTTTATCATGGGCGAAATCGCGGATCTGGATGGTATCCAGTGACCAGCGGCCTTCGCTCATGGCGCGTCCCACCAATGAATGTCCGAGTACACCCGGAAACATTTCAGGAAAAAGTGTCAAAACACAAGCGGTCCAAGGCAGCAATTGCGGGCTCATTGATCGCCCTCTTTTGCTGTATCCTTTTTGACTTTCTTGCGTTTTTTCTTCTTTTTCTTTTCTTCTGGCAACAGTCCTTCAGGTGGATCGACGATCACTCGCCCTTTTTCAATATCCACAATCGGAACAATTGCCTTGGTGAACGGCACCATAATCAGGGCACCCTCTTTGGGCAGAATTTCCAGCATGTCACCCGCACCGAAATCAAACACCGCACGCACAGTTCCAAGGGATTTACCGCTGCTGGTTTTGACCGTAAGACCGATCAAATCCGCGTGGTAAAATTCCTCATCGCCTGCATCGGGAAGTTCTTTGCGAGAAACATAGAGACGTTCGCCTTTAAGCAACTCAGCAGCATCGCGGCCATCGACACCTGCAACCTTGACAATCAATTCGCCTTTGCCTGTATGGCTGACAACTTCAACGTCATAGGTTTTTGAGGCATCTTCGCTTTGAAGAATGCTGAATTCGGCAACATCATCAGGGTTTTCTGTAAAGCTTTTCAAACGCAAGGCACCGCTGACACCATGGGCAGACGAAAAGGCCGCAACGCATACACGTTCCTGATCTTTGTCTGGGTTATGTGTGTTGGATGACATGGGTTTGAAACTCAATTACAAAAAACAAGAATATTCCAAAGAAAGCTTAGGCTTCAGCAGCTTCTGCTGGAGCTTCTTCGGCCGCAGCAGCTTCAGCAGCGGCTTCTTCAGCAGCAGCTTTAGCAGCTTCTTCAGCTTCACGAACTTTTTCAGCTTTTTCTTCGATACGCATTTTAGTCTTTTCAGACTGTTCAGCTTTTTTAGTTTGCTGTGGAATGCTGCGTTCAGCTTTGCCAGCAGCAACCAAGAAACGAAGAACGCGGTCAGAAGGCTGAGCGCCTTCGCCGAGCCAGTAATCAACGCGCTCTGCATTCATTACAACGCGGTTTTCGTCGTCTTTAGCAAGCATCGGGTTGTATGTGCCCAGTTTCTCGATGAAACGGCCATCGCGCGGCATGCGCTTATCTGCAACTACGATACGGTAAAACGGGCGCTTTTTAGCCCCGCCACGTGCCAAACGGATTGTAAGAGCCATGTGTTGGTCTTTCCTATGGTTTGGGTTTCTACAAAGGGTTAAATCGAAAATTCAAAGTCAGAAGGTCTTCACTTTTTGAACGGTGGCAGGCCCGGTGGTAATCCACCTTGTCCGCCAAGCCCGTCCAATCCGGGCATGCCTTGCAAGCCGCCTGGTGGCATACCACCACCGGGACCGCCCATCATGGCGCCCATTTTGCCGAGCAGACCTTTTTTATTCATCTTTCCGACTTTTTTCATGACGCTGGCAGTCTGTTGATATTGCTTCAACAGCTTGTTCACGTCCTGAACTGTGAGGCCGCAGCCTGCCGCGATACGCTGGCGGCGCGATGCCTTAATAATTTTAGGGTTTTGACGTTCTTTGATGGTCATGGACAGGATGACAGCTTGCTGACGTGCAATCATCTTGTCGTCCACTTTGGCTTCTGCCAGTTGCTTTTTCATCTTGCCAATGCCCGGCAACATGCCCAGCAGGCCGTCAATATCACCCATTTTACGAATTTGGTTGAGTTGCTCAAGCATGTCTTCAAGGGTGAACTGACCCTTCATCACACGTTTGGCAAGCTCTTCGGCTTTATCTTGTTCAATGGTTTCCTGGGCTTTTTCAACCAGAGAAACCACATCGCCCATGCCAAGGATTCGGCTGGCAACACGATCTGCATGGAAGGCTTCGATCTCATCGATCTTTTCACCAATACCCATGATCTTGATCGGCGCGCCTGTGATTTCCTTCATGGAAAGGGCCGCACCACCGCGTGCATCACCGTCCACACGGGTCAGCGCGATACCGGTGATACCGATCTTCTCGTTAAATTCTTTCGCCACATTGACGGAGTCTTGACCCATCATGGCGTCTGTTACCAGCAGGGTCTCTGCCGGTTTTGCAACGTCGCGCACATTGGCGACTTCTTCCATGAGTTTTTCATCAATATGTAAACGACCCGCCGTATCAAGGATAACGACGTCATAGCCGCCTTTTTTACCCTCTTGCATGGCGCGTTTGGCAATGGCAACAGGTTGTTCACCAAAAAGGATGGGCAGCGATGTCAACTCGGCCTGTTTGGCGAGGACTTCAAGCTGTTGCTGGGCGGCCGGGCGATAAATATCAAGGCTGGCCAGTAAGACTTTCTTACGCTCTTTCTTCTTGAGCATCAGGCCGATCTTGGCAGAGGTGGTGGTTTTACCCGCACCTTGCAAACCCACCATCAAAATGGCGACAGGGGGAACGGCTTTTAAATTAATGGCAGTTTCTTCAGAACCGAGCATCTCGACCATACAGTCATGTACGATCTTGATGACCATCTGGCCCGGGTTAATCCCTTTAAGGACTTCTTCACCGATGGCCTTTTCTTTGGCTTTTTTCACAAAGTCTTTAACGACCGATAAGGCCACGTCGGCTTCAAGCAGCGCGACGCGCACTTCGCGCATGGCTTCATTTACGTCGGCCTCGCTCAGAGCACCACGTTTTGTCAGTTTGTCAAAGATGTCACCGAGGCGACCTTGTAAATTCTCAAACATCAAAAATAATCCCAACGCAAAACGCGCCAGTGCTCGAAACTCGAGGACTGACGGCACCCCTTAAGGTGACAAAAATGTCAAAGAGGTCAGTGAATGTGGCGCTCTTTTACGGTTTCTCTAGATAAGAGTCAAGCAAAAGCAACATAAATAATCCATAGAATATGTTTGTTTTTCAGACTATGGGAATATACTTATTTACCTATAATGTTAGGATTTTGATTTTCATCATTGCATTGCCATGTTTAATGGCATAAACGTGATGAAACGATACAATAATATGCGCAAATATCTATAAAGTGTGTCTGATTAGCTTATGCTCAAAATAATCACTCTTCTTATTGCTCTGTTGTTTCATACCTCTGCTTTGGCAAATGAGGCGGAGATGAAACTGTCGGCTGAATTTCAGGCGATTAATGTTGAAGCTTTATTGCGCACGATGGATTTGGCATTGCTGGGCGCAACCGATCTGATTGAGCGCGATGATAAAGCCAATGAGCTGATCATTCATGAAGCATTGGGGCGTTATGTGGCGCGTGCCCCTGCCTTGCGTGCGATTATTGCGACGGATGGTGAGGGGATATTGCGCTATGACAGCTTTAAATATCCGGCCAAAAATGTAGATCTGCACGATCGTGGCTATATTAAAGCAGCTTTAAAGCAAAAAGAGCGCACGATTTATATTGGCAGTCCCATTAAGGGGCGCACTTCAGGTATTGCCTTTTTACCCATGTCCCAACCGATCTTTGATCTTGAAAAAAATGTCATTGGGGTTGTGGCGGGGATCATCACACCGGATAAATTGATCCGTCAAAACATTCTGTGTAATCAGTGTTTTGTTGGTATTTATAAGGAAAGCGGCGAGGAAATTGCCGTTTACCCCGCCTCTTTAAGCTATCCGGAAGGTTTTCATAAGGATCGCAAAACAGTTGGGCGCGGCATTGTGATGGATCATGCCATTGGTAATCTGCCCGCCAAATCGGTCTGGACGCGTATCGAAGACTATAAGCTGGAAATTATCTTTACCCACCTGAGCGGTAAGGAAGAAATTCTGCGTTAATAAACGACCAGTTCTTGGCGGCTTTTATTCAGTTCCATTTTTTCCAGTAGATATTCAACCGCTTGGGCGCGATCCAGGCGGTTAAAATCGTCAACTTTTTTGCCAACTTGTTCTTCAACCTTATACATCAGGCGCACCGGGTCGACCTGACCATTGCGTGAAGACACTACAATCATGCGTACCAAGTCATCTTGTGTGATGCTTGGCATGTAGCGCTCATAGCTCCATAGCCCAACGCCTAAAGATACAACCAGTACAGATAAACCTGAAACCAGCGGCCAGAAAAAACGTTTTTTCTTGGGAACCGATTGATCCAGCTTTTCCAAAGTTGCCTGAATATTGGCATCAAACATGGGGTTTGTCATGAAAGACTCTCGCGTAGAATTTGGATTAGAGTGAAGGAGGACAACTAATAGATTTAATTGATAGCTATTATTACAGATTAGAGCAAGTTTTGACACTCTTAATCAATGTATTCTTGTAGGAATACCACTTTATTAGTGTATGGAGTGGTTAAATGCTGTTAATACGAGTATCTCGCCCAACAGATATTGAGGCGATTGCAAGAGTGCATGCGGATTGTTGGAAAGAAGTTTATTCATTTATGCCCGATGAGGTGCTAGCGAACCGGGATTATTCCTTTCGTCTTAAACAATGGAAAAACTGGTTTGAGCAAAAAAAATATGAGCAGAACGAAGGCCTTTTTGTCATGGAATATGACAAGAAGGTTGTCGGGTTTTGTATGTGTAAATCCAACCTTGATATGGATATTCCCGAAGCTTTGGGGGAGTATCATGCGCAATATATGTATCCGCAATATCGTGCCAGTGGGACGGGTTATCAGGTTTTGCACGTGTTAACAGCATATATGCTGTCAAAGAAAATGGCGCCCATGTGTTGCTGGGCGTTTGAACAGAATAAAATCTGGCATTGGTATGAGCGTATGGGCTTTGAGCGTGTGATTAAACGCAATCGTAAAATCAACGGGATTGATTTACCAGAATATGGTTTTGTCCATCATGATCCAGAAGGTTTGATGTATCACCTTACTTTGCGTTCAATCGCCGCAGAGTAAAATCAATGACATTTGCTTCTTTAGGCTCTTGGGGAACTTCTTCATCGTCTTGAGAAATGTTTTGGGTCATGGTTTCGAAAATTTCAATGAAAGTATCTGCAAATACCTCTGGGTTCTTTGCCAGTTTTTCGCGCTTACAGAGGAAATAGGCCACATTCCAGATCATGATTTTATCAAGCGCCGCGTTGGAACATTCATGGGAACGCTTCATCTGGCCTTGGCCTGCCACCAGCCAGTTGAGGTCGTATTTCCAATCAGATAGTTTTTTGAGAATATCACCTTTTGGGGTTTTGCCATATTCATAGCCTTGCAATGTTCCCAAAGAAACACCAAGACGTTCAGCAAACTCTTTTTGCGTAATACCTAAATTTTTGCGTATTTCGATAAAACGTTGACCTATTTCACTCATCTGCAAACCCTGATAGAAAATATTGCAAATATAGAGGCTTAGTTATATATTTGCCCTCAAGAAAGCAATCACATGATCTGAACCTTTAATTGTACTTTTAATCTCGTCAATGGTCAGTTTCATCTTTTGCTTTAATGCATTTTAAGGTAATCGCATGGCGAAACAAACCTAAAATTGAACAAAAGAGAATATATGGAAAGATGAAACCATATAACTTGCTGTAAGTGCAGGGGTTTTCGCGTTCAACTTCAGGTCATTTTTTTGTTTTACACTTGACAGTCGCAGTATGATTCCTCACGTTCCTAATAGGCGCGATACGAATAAGTTTAAGAAACGAGTAGAGTAGATGAGTAGACGTCCACCAAGAACAAGCCCTGATCCGATTGATAAATATGTGGGTTCACGAGTCCGCGCGCGTCGCGTCGGTATGCGTATTTCACAAACCAAACTTGGCGATTCTATTGGCGTAACTTTCCAACAGGTACAAAAATACGAGAACGGTACAAACCGTATTGGGGCGAGTAACCTTTATAAAATCTCACGCCAACTCGGCGTTGATGTATCCTATTTCTTTCAGGATATGCCGGAAGATTTGTTTGAAGCCTCTAATTCAGACCCTTATGGTTTGAGTGAGCCTATGGCAGAACCCTTTGAGAGTGATCCGCTTTCTTCGCGCGATTCCATTGCGCTTGTGCATGATTATCAACGTATTCCTGATGAAATCTTGCGCCAACGTATGAGTCAGTTTATGCGCGCATTGGCTAATAGTTTGACCGATAGCCCCCATGAAGATGATGACGAATCGTAACTGAGTTCGATCAAAAACCCTAATAGATTGTAAAATGCATATTTAGCCACCTTTAAGGGAATATGCAGTTGGGCTTTTATGCGCGCCATGTTATATCTTTTCCGAGTGCATATATCTTTATGCACCTTATTAGTGTAGGTATAGCAAGGGAAAAAAGATGGCTTCACAGCTCAAAGAGTTGGACCCCGTCAATATTACAGTTGGCAAACGTTTACGATTAAAACGTGAGCTAGCAGGCCTAAGTCAGTCTGCCTTGGGGAACGTGATTAATGTTTCGCGCATTAAAATAGGCCATTATGAATCTGGTCAAAGTGCTATTCCAGCATCCAAACTGTATGAGCTATCAAAATATTTTAATGTGGACCTGTGTTTTTTCTTTTCAGGTGATGATGTAAATAGCCCACTGGGGGAATTGGAAAAACTTGATCCAATTTTCAATAAGGTCTCAATCTCTCTCTTAAAAGATTATAATGCACTTGATAACCCAGAAGTACGCCGCACCTTTGCCGCCGTGATCGAGCGCGCAGCAGAGCTTATAAAAGAGAAAAGAAATTAAGGCGAAACGTTACCCAACAGGCAAGCCGCCAGTAAAATCCAGCCAAAATATTTATTGGATTTGAAAATTATCAGACAGTTTTGCGGATCATGAATATCCACTTTGAAAATTTGCCAGATGAGATGCAGGGCCGTTGCCCCAAGCCCAAGGTAAAAAAGCATACTCACTTGGGCAAAATAACCAGCCAGACCAATCAGTAAAATTGTTAGCCCATAAAAGACCCAAAGGGCAGGCACAGTTTTCTCCCCAAGGCGCAGGGCAGTGGACTTAATGCCGACAAGAACATCGTCTTCTTTATCTTGATGGGCATAGATCGTATCGTAACCCAAGGTCCAGAAAAGGCCTGCGAAATAAATGCAATAAGCTGGCAGTGAGAGTGAACCTTCAACCGCACTCCATCCGACAAGCGCGCCCCAGTTAAAGGTCAAGCCCAAGACAACTTGAGGCCAATAGGTCCAGCGTTTACAAAAGGGGTAGATAAAGACCAATAACAAGGAAGCCGAGGCTAAATAGACTGTAAAGCTATTAAATTGAATAAGGACAACAAGCCCAATGAGGCAGAGCCCGCCCATAAAGATTGCAGCTTGTTTCGGGCTGACATCCCCGTTTGGGATGGGCCGTGTGGCTGTACGTGTCACTTGTCCATCAAAATCACGATCAGCCAGATCATTCATCACACAGCCCGCCCCGCGCATAACAAACGCGCCAATGGCAAACAGGGCTGCATAATAAAGATCAGGAAAACCCTCACTGGCAAGGCTTAGGGTCCAAAGACAGGGAAAGAGCAACAACCATGTGCCGATAGGGCGATCAGCACGCATCAAAATCAGATAGGGGCGCATAAAGGCGGGCATGCGCGCAATCCAGCCATGATAGACGATATCGGTTTTATTTGAGGCTATTGAGTTTTCCATGACCTCTTTTTACACTTTTTACATTGGTAAAAAAAGACCATAAGCGATATATAAAATGATCTCCTGTAAAAGCAGGAAAACACGCGTTTAGAAGTTGAAGTTTTATGGCTAGCATCATCCGTCTTTATATCGACAGTCCCCTTATTGAGGATGGCTTAATAGAGCTTCCCTCAGATCAAGCTCATTACGTGAATAATGTTATGCGCCTAAAGGTGGGTGATAAGTTAGCACTCTTTAATGGGCGGGAAGGGGAATGGAGCGCCACCATCACGCAGGCGCGCAAGAAAAATTGCACCCTTCAGGTTGGTAAAAAAACACGCCAGCAAGAGAGTTGCCCTGACCTCATGCTGGTCTTTGCCCCCATTAAAAAACAACGCCTTGATTTTATCATGGAAAAAGCAACCGAGCTTGGGGTCAGTCGTTTTCAGCCCGTTATAACTAAGCGCACCATCGTTTCAAAGATTAGAACGGATCGTTTGCACGCCCAGACTATTGAGGCGTCTGAGCAGTGTGAGCGACTTAACATACCTGAGGTGTTGGAGGCTGTATCTTTGCCCCAGCTTATTCAAGATTGGTCAAAAGATCGCACGCTCTTTGTTCTGAATGAACATGGTGGATCAAAGCCGATTTTAGAGGGGCTACAACAGTTTGTAGGTAAATCTTGCGGGCCATGTGCATTTTTAGTGGGGCCAGAGGGTGGTTTTGACCCATCAGAGCTTGACCTTTTGGAAAAACTACAGAATGTTGTGCCTTTAAGTGTGGGCCCACGAATTTTACGGGCCGATACGGCTGCATTAGCTGCAATAAGCTGTTGGCAATCCGTTCTCGGAGATTGGCAAGCGCCACTTCGCGATAGATTTAATGAAGAAGAATGAAGGTCTGAAAAAGATGGGCGATAAAAGCGCTGTGATTGAAAATAAACAACAGCTTGTGGATTATATAGCCAGTGGTAGCAAACCAAAATCCGATTGGCGCATCGGCACAGAGCATGAAAAATTCGCTTTTTGCAGCAAAAGCTTGAAGACCCTGCCTTATGAAGGTGAAAAGTCGGTCCGCGCTTTGCTTGATGATATGGCCCAGTTTGACGAATGGACGCCAGTTTATGAAAATGACAATATCATTGCGCTCAAAGGCAATGATGGCTCCTCTGTAACCTTGGAGCCGGGTGGGCAGGTTGAGCTTTCCGGTGCCCCGCTTGAAACCATTCACCAGACTTGTAAAGAAGTTGGCACCCACCTTGAACAAGCTAAAAAAGTTGCTGCCGATCTTGATGTCAGCTTCCTTGGTTTAGGGTATCAGCCGAAATGGTCGGTTGATGATATCCCGTGGATGCCCAAGGGGCGCTATAAGATCATGCGTGAATATATGCCAAAAGTGGGCACGCTGGGTGTTGATATGATGAAAGCGACTTGTACCGTTCAGGTCAATCTGGATTTTGCCAGTGAGGCCGACATGGTGCGCAAGTTTCGCACCTCAATTGCCTTGCAGCCAGTGGCAACCGCGCTTTGGGCCAACTCGCCCTTTAGAAACGGTAAACCCAACGGGTTGTTGTCTTTTCGCTCACACATCTGGACGGATACGGATGGTGATCGTTGCGGCACACTCCCCTTTGTGTTTGAAGAGGGTTTTGGTTTTGAATCCTATGTGGATTATATGCTCAATGTGCCGATGTATTTTGTTTATCGCGATGGTAAATATATTGATGCTTCAGGCCAGTCTTTTAAAGATTTTATTGACGGTAAACTTCCTGCTCTGCCCGGTGAGCGTCCAACCATTACGGATTGGGAAGATCATTTAACAACGGCTTTTCCTGAAGTGCGTTTGAAAAAGTTCCTTGAGATGCGCGGCGCAGATGGCGGGCCATGGGGCCGCCTGTGTGCCTTGCCGGCTTTTTGGGTGGGGCTGCTTTATGATGAGCAGGCCTTGGATCAGGCCGAACAGTTGATTAAAGGCTGGAGCTTGGAAGATAACGAATATCTGCGAGAACGTGTGCCCTATACAGCGCTCAATACCGAGTTTAAGGGCCAGACCATTGGTGATATCGCGCTGGACCTTCTTGATATTGCTCAAGGTGGTTTAAAACGCCGTGGGAACTTGAACTTAAGCGGGCAGGATGAAAGTAAATTCCTTGAGCCGCTTTATAAAATTGCTGAATCCGGTGAAACTCAGGCAGAAATAATGCTCAAAGAGTTTGAAACGCGCTGGAAAGGTGATATTGATCAACTCTTCAAAGATCACGCCTATTAAGAGATATAAAAATGCCGAAAGCTGTTAAATGTAATTCCCTTCAGGATGTCCGCGATAATATTGATCGTCTGGACGCGGTGATCGTTCCTTTATTGGCTGAGCGCATTCAATATGTTCTTCAAGCGGCCCAATTTAAAGAAACGCGCGGGGATGTGCGCATTCCACCACGTATCGAATTTATCGTTGATCGTGTGCGCAGCTTTGCACAAGAAGAAGGCATGGACCCGGATATGGCTGAATCTATCTATCGCCATATCATGGAAGAATCCATCGCACGCGAAGAAGTGCGTTGGGATGTGATCAACGAGGATTAAGGCGAGAGGTTCTCGTCACATATTATATTTAGACATGATCTTTTTATAATCTCCAGAGGATATAATATCCTTAAAGGCAGCCTTTAGTTTTTCCATCTGGGTAAAAGGATGGTTTTTATTGGTAGCTATAAAGGTATTGAAGCTTTGGATAGGGTCGCTAAATGTGGCTGATGAGATGCCCATTTTCGGTAAAATATCCTTGGCAACACTACCTTCTGCATACCATGTATCCAAGCGTCCAACCTGCATCATACGCACAATCCCAAAACCTTCCTGCGGCATCCGGCTGATTGTATTATAGCCTTTTTCTGTGAGCCAGTTATCCCAACTGGATTTAAGCTGAACGCCGATTTTTTTCTTGTAGGCATCTTTGGCAGTAAGCTTTTCACCATTAAGCGTGACAAAATATGTTTGAGTTTTAAAAAGTTCAAAGCCCCATGAATAATTTTTCTCACGCGTTGCTGTACGGGTTAGGGGAAAGATTAATGTGTTCGGTGTGGATTTGACCAGTGCTTGGGCACGTGCCCAAGGCATTTGGATAATTTCATATTCAATATTGGCGAGGGTGAGAACCTCTTCAACCAGTTCATAGGCATAGCCGGGTCGCACGGAATCTTTCGTTACGATTGGAGGAAATACAGAAGTATAGACTTTCACAGGTTCTATGGCATGGCCCATTGTACTGGTTAACGCCACGGCGCATATGCTGAGTAAAGACCTGATATACTTATGCATGTTATGGCTCCAGTATTGTAGAGATAGTTTGTATTAAACTATTTAAATGCAGGTAAATTAAATATCCGTGCCGCCAACTGTGAGCGGATCGATTAACAAGGTCGGTTGGCCCACACCAACAGGTACGCCTTGACCGTCTTTACCACAGGTTCCAACGCCCGGGTCCAGTTCCATGTCATTGCCGATCATTTTCACTTTGGTGAGGCAATCGGGTCCATTGCCGATCAATGTTGCGCCTTTTACAGGGTTGGTGATTTTGCCTTTTTCAATCATATAGGCTTCTGTGCAGCTAAAGACGAATTTACCAGAGGTAATATCCACCTGACCGCCGCCAAAATTCACCGCATAAAGCCCGCGATCTACAGAGGCGAGAATTTCTTTTGGGTCTTTATCCCCAGCCAGCATATAGGTGTTGGTCATGCGCGGGAGCGGCATATGGGCATAAGATTGGCGTCGTCCATTACCTGTGGGTTTGACCCCCATGAGGCGGGCATTCATGCGGTCTTGCATATAGCCTTTTAAAATTCCGTCTTCAATCAGCACCGTATTTTGGCTGGGCGTGCCTTCATCATCAATGGTGAGGGAGCCACGGCGATCATTGATCGTACCATCATCCACGACCGTGACGCCCGGTGCGGCAATACGTTCACCTAAAAGCCCGGCAAAGGCAGAGGTTTTCTTGCGGTTAAAATCACCTTCAAGACCATGACCAATGGCTTCATGCAGCAAAATACCCGGCCAGCCCGGCCCCAACACAACGGGCATTTCTCCCGCAGGCGCTGCCACAGATTCCACATTAACCAAAGCTTGACGCAACGCTTCATCACAGGCTGGTTTCCAGCTGCCTGCTTTGAGATAGTCTTCATAAGACACACGTCCACCCATACCGTGGGAGCCCGATTCCATACGATCGCCTTCACCCACAACGACTGAGACATTTAAGCGCACCAATGGGCGAATGTCAGCGGCTTGAGACCCATCGGCGCGAATGATGCGCACGGCCTGCCATGTGGCAGCGATGGAAGCGGTAACTTGCTTAACGCGGCTGTCTTTGGCGCGCAAGTAGGCATCCATCTCACCCAACAGTTTTACCTTTTCTTCAAAAGGCACAAGGTTGATGGGGTTGTCTTCCACATAAAGGCTTTTGTTGGTGCCAATGGGGGCCTCTGCCATCACGCCACTATGGCCTGAATGAACGGCTTTGACGGTGGTGCAGGCACGATCAATGGCGCTTTGATCAAGGGTGGCGGCGTGAGAATAGCCACTGGCCTCCCCCGCAACAGAGCGCAGGCCAAAGCCTTGGGCGGTATCAAAATTGGCACTTTTTAGGCGCCCATCATCAAAAGCCAGCGATTCGCTTTGACGATATTCCAAGAAGAGCTCACCATCATCAGCCCCTTTAAGGGCATTTGTGATAGATGTTTCGACTTGGGACTGCTCAAGATCAAAGCGGGAAAAGAAAAGATCATCGGTGGCTTTAAAATCGGACATTGGGTGCCTTTATTTAGTTTTATTGAGTTTGCACCTTAGAATGTGGCCTCTTGTGTTGCATTCGTCAACGGTGTAAAAGGCCATCCACTTAGTTTCCCCTACGTTAAGAAGGATAATCTCATGAGCAAGACAACATGGCGCACCAGCACACAATTGGTGCATGGCGGCATTAAGCGTTCTGCTTTTGATGAAAACTGCGAAGGTTTGTTTGTGACTTCGGGCTACATTTATGCAAGCGCTGAAGAACAAGAAGCAACCTTTAAAGAAGAGATCAAACGCTATCAATATTCCCGATTTGCCAACCCGACAGTGGGCATGTTTGAGGAACGCATGGCAATGATCGAAGGGGCAAACTTTTGCTTGGCTACAGCCACAGGCATGGCGGCGATCAACACCACTTTGATGGCGATGTTAAAATCAGGTGATCGTGTGGTGGCTTCGCGCGCGCTGTTTGGTTCAAGCGTCTTTATCATGAACAATATCTTGCCGCGTTTTGGTATTGAGACGGTTCTGGTTGATGGCGATGACCTTAACCAGTGGGAAGAGGCCTTGAAAAAGCCGACCCGCGCAGTGCTGCTTGAAACACCGTCTAACCCGACCCTTGATATCGTTGATATGCAGAGCGTGGCTGATCTTGCCCATAAAGCGGGCGCACGTGTGATTGTGGATAATGTTTTTGCCACACCAATTTTGCAAAAGCCGCTGGATTTTGGCGCAGATGTGGTTGTTTATTCCACCACAAAATATGTGGATGGTCAGGGCCGCACCATGGGTGGGGCAATCCTCTTTAATGAAGAAAAACTTCTTAAAGAAGAGATCATGCCGTATTTCCGCAACACAGGCCCAGCTATGAGCCCGTTTAATGCATGGACCCAGCTTAAAGGCTTGGAGACCATGGATATGCGCGTGATGAAACATTGCGAAAACGCCACTTTGGTTGCCAAATTCTTGGAAAACCTCAAAGGGGTCACAAAGGTCAACTATCCCGGTTTGCACAGCCATCCCCAGCATGATCTGGCGATGAAGCAGATGAAAGCGGGTGGCCCGATGCTGTCTTTTGAAATTGATGGCGGCAAGGATAAAGCTTTTGCTTTTGAAAATGCGCTGGAGCTGACCAAGATTTGTAATAACCTTGGCGATAGCAAATCTTTGATCACGCACCCAGGCACCACCACCCATTCCAAGGTGGAAGAGGCTGAGCGTTTGCATCTGGGTATTAGCGATGGCTTGCTGCGTCTCTCAGTCGGTCTAGAAGATGCCGATGATCTTAAGGAAGATCTGGCACAGGCTTCCAAGACTGTCTTTGGATAAAATGATAAGGGCCTCTGTTTTAATGCAGGGGCCTTTCTTTTGCGCCGCACAAATAGTTCGCACGCTAAACGATCTTTTCTGTTACACTGCGTGCCATGTCTGATGAAACCCCCAAAACATCCAGCTCGTGTGATCACTCCCACAAGCAAATCAATCTCGCCCTTCAAGGTGGCGGGGCCCATGGCGCTTATACATGGGGGGTTCTTGATCGTCTGTTAGAAGATGATTTCATGTCATATGACACCCTAAGCGGCACCAGCGCTGGCGCGGTGAATGCCGTGGCCTTTGCCCAAGGTTATATGGAAGATGGCGCTGCGGGGGCGGGCGCTAAGCTGGAAGAAGTCTGGAAAGCCATTTCAAAGGCGGGGGATTTTCTATCCATCCCTCAAACGCCCATGGAATTGATGAGTAAGGCCATGAGTGGCTTTTTTGCACCGTTTGATCATAACCCGCTGGATTATGACCCGTTGCGCGATATTTTAAAAAAGCACATCAATTTTGAAGATTTACGCAAACACAGTCCGGTGAGCCTTTATGTGGCGGCAACTCAAGTCTCAAACGGTAAGGCCCGCTTGTTTGAAACCCAAGAACTCACCATCGAGATGGTACTGGCGTCTAGTTGTTTACCATTTTTATCAAAATCAGTACTGATTAATGGCGACCCTTTTTGGGATGGTGGTTTTTCAGCCAATCCTGCGGTGCGCCCCTTGGTGTTAGATTCCAACACAGATGATACCTTGTTGATCCAGATCAGCCCGGTTGATGATTTTATGCAAATGCCGTCTCATATTGCGGGTATGCGCACCCATTTAAATCATCTGTCTTTTTCAGAAAGCTTGCGCCATGAAATTGAAGTGATTGAAGAAGAGCGGGAACAAGCAGGCACAAGCCCTGCGGCCTGTCGCTTAAGGAACCATCATTTCCATCTAATTGATGGCTCACCTGTTACTTCACGGCTCAATCCGGGCAGTGAGATGACACCGGATTGGAAAATGCTTTCAGAGCTTTTCATTAAAGGGCGTGAGGCTTGCGAGGTCTTTCTTGAACAAGACCGTGAAAAGATCGCGCAACATTCCTCAATTGATTTGAAAGAACATTTCGGGCTTTAAACAAGTGTGGTTGTGATATTTTCGGCCTGACAATAGTCTTTGAGCAAAGCTTGGGTTTCTTCCAGATAGCCTTCTAAGGCTGCATCATCCCCAAAGTTAATAAGGACCATTGCAATTGTGTGGTGGCCTTTTGTAATCATGGTGCGCTCACTATCACTTGTGGGGCAGCCAAAGGGGCCGAGCTCGTCACAAAAAATGGGCAGGCCTTCCAGATTGAGATCACCCCGACCAATGCCTTTATAGCTTTCACCAGCATTTGCGCGACGAAAGATCACATCACCTTCAATCTTTTCAGTGATATAGGTGCCAATGGAAATGCCTGATTTGATGGAGATCAGGTTGTTTACATCCACCACATTATTCACATGATAAATGCCTTTGCCAGACAGGAGACGCCGCGTTAGGGCTTCTGCTGCGGGGCGATAGCGCGCAGGGTCTTTGCCCAAGGCTTTATAAGCTTTGCGCGTTGCCATGATCTGTGGATCACTTGAGGCAGGCTGGGCGTTAAACTCAGCAATACGCCTCTCAACAACATCATCAAGTTTTGCAATAAACTCAGGCTTTGAGTCTTCAATGAAAACATCGGCCTGAATAAGTCCAAGGCGCAGGCGAATGTCGCGTTGTGCAAAATCATCGGACAATGAAATTTTCATCAGGCTACCTTTGGTCGGTTGATTATTTTACGCACCATATCGATCACCCATGTACTTTTCAAGCTGGCAACCCCCATGATGGTAATGGCGGCCCCGACCATTTGCAGGCTTGAAAGGGTCTCATCCAAGATAAGCCACGCCGCAATCACCGTAATGATAGGCCCTGCCAAGGTGATCAGGCTGGCCTGTGTTGCCCCGCAGCGTTTGATGCCTTCAAACAACATGAAAAAGGGCAAAACCGTACAAGCCGTGGCAATGATGGTCGCCCAAAACACACCATCGATGGGGAAGCTTAAATCTTCACTACTGGCGCTTATGGGGATGACAGCAAGCATGATAAGCAAGGTGATGCTGCCTGAGGCGGCGGTGAAACGGACCGAGCCCAAAGATTTCATAATTTCCTGAGAGGTCACCAGATAAACCGCATAGGTAAAGGCCGAGCCCAAGGCCCAAGAGGCCCCAACCCAGTCAAACCCGTCTAAAGAGGCCATGCCGTTAGGCGCCATGACCAAAGCAATGCCGAAATAGGTGGTGAAAAACACAAACCATTGATGGGGGGTAGGTGGTTTTTTCATCAATAAGGCATTGATCAACATCACCATCATGGGAAAGGTAAACAGGATCAAGCGTGAGACACTTACACCGATTTTTGAAATGGCGGTAAAATCACAATAGGTCGCAAAGAAAAACATCAATCCTGCAAAGCTACAGGTTTTCCATTGGCTTGCTGTTAAAGGGGCTGACTTGCGTGCCATAAAATACACCCCGACCCAGAATAAGGGTGCAGCAATACCAAAACGCAACAACAGTAACGCATCCACCGACATATCTGCCATATAGGCAAATTTTGCGAAAACCCCTTTAAAGGCCAGTGCAATGGTGGATATGAAAACAAATAAAATTGCACTCATATCTGCATGTTGGTTGGGCATTGTTTTTTCCTTATGAAAGCAGCTTCATGTTTACACATCTTCGTGACATAAACCAATTTCAATAATATTCTAAAAGATATTACTTTTTGTTATACCTGGTGAGTGAGATGGATTTAAAACAACTGCGCAGTTTCCTCCATGTGGCAGAAACGGGCTCTCTTTCAAAAGCGGCTAAACGTCTAAATGTGACCCAGCCTGCGCTTAGTCGCCAAATCCGTCTGCTTGAAGAAGACGCAGGAGTTGCCTTGTTTATCCGCACTGGGCGTGGTGTGTTGCTCAGTGAGGCAGGCGCTTTGTTAGAGGGGCGCGCACGGGTTCTTTCAGAAGAGATGGAACGTCTTAAAATGGATATGACGGCCTTTGCCGGAACGGTGCAGGGCGAGGTCCGTTTAGGCTTGCCGCCCAGTGTTGGTTTGGTGCTGGCAGGCCCGGTGATTGAAAGATTTCGCGCAGACTATCCAAATGTGCGCCTGCGCGTCACCCAGCTTCTTAGCGGTGCTTTACAAGATGCGCTGTTAGAAGGGCGCATGGACATTGGAGTGTTGTTTGAAGGTAATGTTTCAAGCCAACTCCATAGTGAACCGTTATGGTCTGAGCAGCTTTATTTCATCACAGCCCCCACACAGCCATGGGCTTCGCGCAAAGAAGTCACTTTAGAGGAATGTCTGGAACAGCCCTTTATCCTGCCCGGTACCAAGCATGGTTTGCGTGATTTATTAGATAAGGAAGCGGCAAAAATAGGCAAAGCGATTAATGTGGTGGTGGAGGCCGAATCCCTTGCCATTCAGACCGAGCTGGTCTGTCGCGCGCTGGGCTCAACGATTCTTTCTTATGAGGCGTGCAAATCTCATGTGGAAGCCGGGCGTCTTATCGCATTGCCACTGGTGAACCCGACGGTTGAGCGGGTTTCAACCTTGGTTTGGTCAAAAGACTATCCTTTAACCATGGCCGCGCAAGCCATGAGTGAGGTGATTAGGGAAAGTGCGGCAAAAGTCTTCACTCCGCTTTGATCCAAGCCTCAATCATGTTGCGCGCAATACTATCGCGGCTGGGCAGGAGCCTGCCTTGGGCTTTGAATTTACGCAAATCATCCCGGCTAAACCATTGGGCATCTTCAAGTTCCTCATCTTGTAAGGTGATGTCATAGCTTTGAGCGTGGGCATAAAAGCCGATCATGAGAGAGGTGGGGAAAGGCCAAGGTTGGGAACCTGCAAAAGTGACGTCGCCCACCTGAATATTGGTTTCTTCCATGACTTCGCGGCGCACGGCCTGTTCTAAGGTTTCGCCGGGTTCAACAAAGCCTGCCAGTGTAGAATACATTCCATCGCGCAAATAATGGTTATGGGCAAGCAGGCAGCGTGTACCATCATGAACCAGCATGATCACAGCAGGGTCTGTGCGCGGAAAATGGGGGATGCCGCAGTCTGGGTTTAAACAGGTGCGCATGTGACCAGCTTGTTTAAGGGCCGTTTTATGCCCACAGGCCCCGCAAAACTGATGGCGACTGTGCCAGAACATCAAGGCGCGGCCATAGGCAAATTGAGACGCCTGATCTTTTTGCATGATCGGGCCTGCGCGGCGTAAATCTTCAAAAAAGAGATCGGGCTCAAGTTTTTGGGTTATCTCTGTCTCTGTGATTTCTGATGCATCAATGACAAAGAGGCTCTTGCCTTGATGTGAACCCAGATACGCCCAAGGGCAGCTTTTGAGAAAAGGGGTAGATTCGTCGGGATTTAGAAAATGAGGCAGGTTTTCTTTGAGCGTTTTCTTAAATAAATTTTTACTTTGATGCAGCAAAATGAAACGTGACGATGAGTTGGTGATTTCTTTGTTCAACCAATTCGAATCAAGGCGCAAATGTGCAGCCCTATCCAAGTTTGGGGTAGCATAAAAGAGGTCATCAGATGCGATAAGCATATAAATATAGCCTTTATTGCAAGAAAACGTTGCTGTTTTAAAAGGTCGACGATAAAGTGGGCGTGGGTTAACCTAGGGCCGAATATGGGTTCTAACAAGGGATTAGACGGAAAAAGAAATGAAAATACGTTATGCTTTAGCCATGATGGCTGCTGTTGGTTTAAGCGCGTGTGCTGAGCGCGATGTGGCGTACAATAGCGTATTTGTTACGGATTTCGGGACTTATAAAGATGCTTTTGATGTGCGCAACCATGCAGATGCCAGCGGTGAAATCGCTGAAGCCGCAGCATGGAATGATGCACGCAATGTGACTTTGACTGTACGTCAAAACGAATTTTCACCCATGATCGTTCATTTGAAAAAAGACGTACCTTACGTGATTAAGGTGGTGAATAAAGATCAAAATTCTGTTTCGTTTAATGCAGGCGAGTTTTTTGAAAACACCTCTGTCGATTCGATTAATGAAGCTATGTATGAGGATGAGACCTACCCAGCCCGCGCTAAGCCACAGCTGAAGTCTTTTGTTGTGCCGCCAAAAGGCGAGCGTATGGTTAAGTTGGTTCCCGTTCTTGAAGGGCGTTACGAGTTTGAAGATAACGCACCGGGCTTTTTCTTGCCAAACTTCAGCTTCTCACCCTGGAGCCGCGCAGCAACCATGGGGACAAGCGGTGTGTTTGTGGTTGAATAAGCTTTCTTAAACACCCAGTGATTTCTTCACTTTTTGCCAAAGCCCCTGTTTTTTAGCAGGGGCTTTTTTCTTTTTAGGGATCGGACCGCCCATGGGGTGCGGGCTGCGTTTGCCTTTGCTTTGGCTCACCTTGGGGTTGGTGTAGGAATAAAGCACTTTAAAACCGCCGCCACTGACATCGTAATAAACAATGCGTTCAGTTGAAGGCACGATTTTACAGCGTTTTTTGGCGTCTTCTTCAGCGGCTTCCTTACAGTCAATGTCATTAGACATGACCATCTGGCCTTCTTCGATTTTTTGTCCGGGTTTACAAATATAAATTTCAACGGCGTCAGTCATTTTCAAACTCTTTTGCAAAGCTTTTATGGATGTGACTCTATTATTTTTGCGTTTTTGCTTGAAGTCAACGCCTACAGGGGTTAAAAGCCGCCTTGAGAGGTTGGTACGGACGAGCTCCTCGCCAACCCGGTCAGGTCCGGAAGGAAGCAGCCGTAACGAGTTTTTCGGTTCGGGTCGTATTCAACCTCTCACCAAAAAGCCCTTGGTCATATGCCAAGGGCTTTTTGCTTTTTAAAGACATCGATGCACATGAAAGAGCTTATAGATAATAAGCGTAATAAAGAAGACCACAGCCAAGCACGAGGCGATAGATAAAGAACGGGGTAAAAGAGGCCCGTTTAAGCCACGCCATCATAATGGCAATGGCAATAAAGGCCGCCACAAAGGCAAGGCCTGCTGCACTTAAGGCATCATTGGTCAGCTGTATGTTGCCGCTTTCATAAAGCTCATATCCTTTAAGACTACCTGCACCCAAAATGGCAGGAATAGATAGCAACATGGAAAAGCGCGCCGCATCCAAGCGCTCATAGCCCAAGAAACGTGCTGCCGTAATGGTGATGCCGGAACGTGATGTGCCGGGGATCAACGCAAGACACTGGGCAAGGCCAATAAGGATGGCGTCTACAATGCCGGTATGTTCCACACGGCGAATGGTGAGCCCCATGTTATCGGCAAAATAAAGCAGAAAGCCGAATCCTAATGTGGTCCAGCCGATGACCTCAACGGTGCGAAATTCAGGCCCGAGGTATTTATTGAGGAAAAAACCTGCAGCAATCACGGGAATGGTGGCGAGCAATACCATGGCAGACAGTTTTGCCCCGGGGTCTTTTTTACCCTTGGTAAAACGCATCACCCCGCGCAGCATATGCCAGATATCGCGCCAGAAATAGATCATGACAGCACCAAGCGTGCCAACATGTACAGCTACATCCATTAACAGCCCTTGGTCTTCCCATCCACCAAAGACGGGAACAAGAACAAGATGGCCAGATGAACTGATCGGTAAGAACTCGGTTATCCCTTGGACAAGGGCGAGCACCAAAATATGGAGTTCAGTCACGTGAATTTCCCTGTTGAAGAAATTTTATTATTTAATTTGTGATTTATATACCACGTTCGGATTCGAGGCCCAAAAACTAATATAGTACCATTTCGGTACAATATATTGGAATAATGGATTTTTAGGCGGGGCGGTAAGGCCGCTTAATTAGGGGCTTTTTTATGACATAAGGCAGTCTTACTGACCTATCTATAGTTTTTCCTTGAAATCTGCGCCATAATAGCGCATATCAACGCTCCGACTTTATCACTGAGATTCGGTTGGCCTATGCGCGCCTGTAGGTTGGGTATTAAAGGCGACAGAAAAAACAGACTCTATTAAAAGAGGAATTGGAGAGAGATATGGCTGAAAAAATGATGCAGTTTGTGAATATCGGGCAAAATTATCCCGAAAAACGCACTGCTGACGAACGCAAAAAAGATTTCGATGAAATTTATTCGCGTTTTTCCATTGAGAAAGCCCAGGAACAAGCGTCACGTTGTGAGCAATGTGGCATTCCTTATTGTTCAGTTGCTTGTCCGGTAAGCAATAACATTCCAGACTGGTTGCGCCTTGTGGCTGCGGGCCGTTTGGAAGATGCTTATCACGTCTCTCAGGAAACCAATACTCTTCCAGAAATTTGCGGTCGCATTTGCCCGCAAGACCGTTTGTGTGAAGGTCTCTGTGTTTTGGAACAATCCGAACATAATGCGGTCACCATCGGTTCTATTGAAAAATTCATTACCGATAATGCGTGGGAGCAAGGTTGGGTGAAACCACCACAGCCGCTTCAGGAACTGGGCCAAAGTGTTGGCATCATCGGTTCTGGCCCCGCTGGTATGGCAGCAGCTGATCGCTTGCGCCGCAAAGGTTATGAAGTCCATGTTTATGAGCGTTCAGACCGCGTTGGTGGCTTGCTTGTTTATGGTATTCCGGGCTTTAAACTTGAAAAAGACGTGGTTGCACGTCGTGCCAAGCTTCTTGAGGACGGTGGCGTTACCTTCCACCTAAACTTCGAAGTGGGCACAGATGCCTCACTTAAAGACTTACAAGCCAAACATGATGCCGTGATGATCGCGGTTGGTGTTTATGCGGGTCGTAAACTGGATGCACCGGGTTCTGATCTGGAAAACATCTTCCCGGCGATGTATTTCTTAACAGCGTCGAACAAAAAGAGCTTCGGTGATGACGTTCAAGAATTTGATGACGGCACATTAAATGCTGAAGGCAAAAATATTGTGGTCATCGGTGGTGGCGATACGGCCATGGACTGTGTGCGTACGTCCATCCGCCAAGGGGCGAAATCAGTCAAATGTCTCTATCGTCGTGACCGTGCCAATATGCCGGGTTCACAGCGCGAAGTGGAAAATGCTGAAAATGAAGGCGTGGATTTCCAGTGGTTATCTGCCCCGAAATCTTTCAAGGGTCTGGGCAAAGTCCAGAAGGTTGAAGCGGTTTCCATGCATTTGGGCGTGGCTGATGGTTCTGGTCGTCAAAGCGTAAAAGAAATTGAAGGTTCAGAGTTTGAGATCGATGCAGATATCGTCATCGAAGCTCTTGGGTTTGAACCAGAAGACATTCCAACCCTGTTTGGCGAGCCTGATCTGGCGGTAACGCGCTGGGGCACCGTGGAAGTTGACCAAGAAACTTGGATGACCAATCTGGACGGTGTTTTTGCAGCTGGTGATATCGAGCGCGGTGCGTCCTTGGTTGTGAGCTGTATTAATGATGCGCGTGAAGCATCTGATGAAATTCATAAATATCTGCGGGCTAAAACCCGTGCAGGCACTGCGGCCGAATAAGGAGCATGAGTAGAAAAATGACAAATAATTACGTATCGGAATATCAAAAAGCCGCAAAGTTCCTCGCTGAAAACGGCATGTATGATCCGGCTTTTGAAACTGCCAACTGTGGTGTTGGTCTGGTGGCCTCTCTTGATGGGAAGCCAAACCGTGAAGTTTTGCGCCATGCGTTTCAAGCTACACGTGCGCTGGACCACCGTGGTGCGGTTGATGCCGATGGTAAAACAGGTGATGGCGCGGGTATCCACGTGCAAATCCCACAGGAATTTTTCAAACGCCACATTCGCCGTACAGGCCATGAGCCAGAAGAAAGCTCTTTGGCGGTTGGTCAATGTTTCCTGCCAAAAACTGATTTTGGCGCGCAAGAACGTTGCCGCTGTATCGTTGAAGCGGAAGTTCTGAAATTTGGTTATCGCATCTATGGCTGGCGCCAAGTGCCGATCAACACCGAAGTGATTGGTGAAAAAGCAAACGCCACACGCCCAGAGATCGAACAGATCATGATTGCCAACACACTTGGTAAATCTGATGACGAGTTTGAAAATGACCTTTATGTGATCCGCCGTCGCATTGAAAACCAGTGTCTGGCAGAAAACCTGACAGAATTTTACTTCTGTTCGCTTTCTTGTCGCAGCGTGATCTACAAAGGTATGTTCATGGCGGGTGAAATCACAGAATTTTACCCTGACCTGAATGACGAGCTGTTTGTTTCTAACTTTGCGATTTATCACCAGCGTTATTCAACAAACACATTCCCGCAATGGCGTTTGGCTCAACCGTTTCGCATGATCGCCCATAATGGCGAGATCAACACGGTAACGGGTAACGTCAACTGGACCAAGGCCCATGAAACATGCATGGCCTCGCCTGTTTTTGGGGGGCACATTGAAGATATCAAACCATTGATTCCAAATGGTGCATCTGACTCCTCTGCTTTAGATGCAGTTTGGGAAGTTTTGGTACGTGCAGGTCGCCCGGCACCTTCTGTTAAAGCCTTGATGGTGCCAGAATCGATCGGTCAAAACTCCTTGATGCCAAAAGAGCATGAAGACCTGTTTGCTTATTGTAACTCTGTCATGGAACCATGGGATGGCCCCGCAGCAATTTGTGGGACAGATGGTCAATGGATTGTGGCGGGCTTGGACCGTAACGGTTTGCGCCCATTGCGTTACACCATCACAGGTGATGGCATCTTGCTGGTGGGTTCTGAAACAGGTATGTCAGAAATTGACGAATCTAAAGTTCAGGAAAAAGGCCATGTCCGCCCGGGCGGCATGATCGGTGTTGATCTTTCAGAAGGTAAATTCTACCACGATAAAGAACTTAAAGACTGGACGGCTGCACGTCAGCCTTATGGCTCTTGGGTGGAAAACATCGTTAAGGTTGATGAAATCTTAAAGGCCGATGCGCCAAAGCCGGTGAACCCGTCTGAAGAAGACCTGCTACAACAACAGCAGCTCTTTGGTTTTACACAGGAAGATTTGGAACTGATCTTGCGCCCCATGGTCGAAACAGGCCAAGAAGCCACAGGCTCCATGGGTGATGATACCCCACAAGCGGTACTATCTGATCAATATCGTGGCTTGCATCACTTCTTCCGTCAGGCTTTTTCTCAGGTGACAAACCCACCGATTGACTCACTTCGCGAAACACGCGTGATGAGCCTGCGTACACGTTTGAGCAACTTGGGTAACGTGCTGGATGAAGGGCCGGACCAATGTGAAGTGGTTCAGCTAGAAACACCGTTCTTGAATTCAACAGAATTCCACGCGTTGAAGAAATATCTTGGTAATGATGCGATCGAAATCGATTGTACCTTTACACCAAGCAAAGAATCTTTGCGCGAAGCGATTGAACGTATCCGTCACGAAGCTGAAATGGCTGTTCGTGGGGGCAAGAAACACATCATCCTGACAGACGAGCATGTCTCTAAAGACAAAGCGCCTGTGCCGATGATCTTGGCTGCTGGTGGTGTTCATAGTTATCTGGTGCGCCAGCAATTGCGTACCTTTACATCGCTAAACGTTCGTTCTGCAGAAGCTCTTGATGTTCAGTATTTTGCCGTTCTGGTTGGTGTTGGTGCAACAACTGTGAACGCTTACATGACAGAAGAAGCCATCGCAGACCAACATGCCAAAGGCATTTACGGTGATACATCGTTTGAAACGGCTGTTGAGAACTATAAGAAAGCCATCAACAAGGGCTTGTTGAAAACCATGTCTAAAATGGGCATCGGTGTGATCAGTTCTTATCGTGGTGGTTACACGTTCGAATCGGTTGGTCTGTCACGTTCTGTTGTGGCTGATTTCTTCCCCGGCATGACATCACGTATTTCCGGTATTGGTCTTAAAGGTCTGGAAGAGAAAATTCTGGAAATGCACGATAAGGCATATTCAGAAGCAAACCCATTGGCCCAAGGCGGTTTCTACCGTTACCGCGCCAAAGGAGAACGTCACGCCCATGACCCGCTGTTGATCCACAAGCTCCAAGAAGCTGTGGCAACGGAAAGCTATTCTAAATATCGTGAATATGCCGATGGGGTGAATAATCGCAAACCAATGATGTTGCGCGACCTGCTGGACTTCCAGTCTGATCGTGACAGCATTTCAATTGATAGTGTTGAATCTATCACAGAGCTTCGCCGCCGCCTTTGTGCGCCTGCGATTTCTGTGGGGGCCTTGTCTCGTGAAGCGCATGAAACACTTGCGATTGCCATGAACCGTATTGGGGCTAAATCAAACTCTGGTGAAGGTGGGGAAGACCGCGAACGTTTCACACCACGCAAAAATGGTGACAATGCAAACTCTGCTGTGAAGCAGGTTGCCTCTGGTCGTTTTGGTGTGACAGCGGAATATCTCAACAACTGTCAGGAACTTGAAATTAAAGTCGCCCAAGGTGCAAAACCGGGTGAAGGTGGTCAGCTGCCGGGCTTTAAAGTGACCGTTGAAATTGGTAAATTGCGTAACTCTACACCGGGTGTAACGCTGATTTCACCACCGCCTCACCACGATATCTATTCCATTGAGGATTTGGCTCAGCTCATTTATGACCTTAAGCAAATCAACCCAATTGCCCGTGTTTGTGTGAAGCTTGTGGCACGTTCTGGCGTGGGTACAATTGCGGCTGGTGTGGCAAAAGCTGGTGCCGATACCATTCATATTTCCGGTTATGACGGTGGTACGGGTGCATCGCCACAGTCTTCCATCAAATATGCTGGCCTGCCATGGGAAATGGGCCTTTCTGAGGTCAATCAGGTTCTCACCCTTAACAAACTTCGCCACCGCGTGAAGCTGCGCACAGACGGCGGTTTCCGCACAGGTCGTGACGTTGTGATCGCGGCGATGTTGGGTGCTGAAGAATTTGGTATCGGGACAACATCCTTGATCGCCATGGGCTGTATCATGGTTCGCCAATGTCACTCTAACACTTGTCCGGTTGGTGTGTGTACGCAAGACCCAGAACTGCGCAAGAAGTTTACAGGCTCAGCTGCTAAAGTTGTCAACCTCTTTACGTTCATCGCAGAAGAAGTTTCAGAAATTCTGGCCTCTTTGGGTTATGAAAAACTTGAAGATGTGATCGGTCGTTGTGATCTCTTGACACAAGTGGGTCGTGGTCGTGAAAACCTTGATGACCTTGATTTGAACCCGCTTCTAACTCAAGCTGATACGGGCGATACACCACGTTTTTGTACATTAACTGAGCGCAACCCTGTGCCAGATACACTTGATGGTCAAATCATCAAGGATGCACATAACGCCCTTCACGGTGGTGAGAAGATGCAACTCTTCTATACCGTTAAAAACACACACCGTTCTGTAGGGACATCCACAAGCTCCATCATCACGCGTAAATACGGGATGACAGGTCTTGAGCCAGATCACCTGACTGTGCGTATGCGCGGCTCAGCTGGTAACTCACTGGGTGCTTTTATCGTTCAGGGCTTAAAACTGGAAATCTTTGGGGATTCTAACGATTATGTCGGTAAGGGTCTTTCTGGCGGTACCATCGTTGTACGTCCAATGGTTTCAAGCCCATTGAAGTCCAATGACAACACCATCGTGGGTAACACATGTCTCTATGGGGCAACAGCGGGTAAGTTGTTTGCGTCTGGTCAAGGTGGTGAACGCTTTGGGGTTCGTAACTCTGGTGCGACGGCTGTGGTTGAAGGTATCGGCTCTAACGGTTGTGAATATATGACCGGTGGTACAGTGGTTGTTCTGGGTGAAGTTGGTGCTAACTTCGGTGCTGGTTTCACAGGCGGCATGGCCTTTATCTATGACCAGGATGGTACGTTTGAACATCGTGTGAACTTTGACAATGTTATTTGGCAGCGCATTGAAGTTGATCATTATGAAGATATGGTCAAAGGGCTGATCCAAGAACATGTTAAAGAAACACACTCTCAATATGCAGGTCAGCTCCTGCAGGATTGGGATATGGAGAAAGGCAAAATCTGGCAAGTGGTGCCAAAGGAAATGCTCGATAAACTCGAGGTTCCGGTAACAAAGCAAGCCGCTGCCAAGAAGACAGCTTAAGCTCCGTAAAAAGGAATTGGGGGTCGTGAGGCCCCCGAGACTGGCACAAGTTACAATGATCTCTCGTGACTTGATTGCAAGGGTGCGGTTTTTAATCGGACCTACTTGAATGTCACTTTTGACATTCATCCCTAACCAAGACTTTAGGCGAGGCTTTTTGGCTTCGCCTTTTTTTTCTCTTTCCATACCCCTTAAAAACAGTTATTCCACTCTATATTGTGCAGTGCGTTAATTAGAGAGAACATGAGACGCCTTTATCACCAACCGTTTGATCCGTTATCAAGAAAAATCCGTCTTCTTTTGGCTGAAAAGAAGCTGGAATGCACATGTGTGGTTGAACCTGTCTGGGAAAGACGCGAAACCTTCCTCGCCTTAAATCCGGCAGGTGAAGTCCCTGTTTTGGTGGAGCCTGAAGGCCGCCCGATTTGGGATGATGTGGCAATTTGTGAGTATCTTGAAGAAGTCTATCCGTTAGTTAATCTCTTGGGCACAAATGCAGATCAACGCGCAGAAGTGCGTCGCCTCATTGCATGGTTTGATAAAAAGTTTGCAGCAGAAGTCTCAAAAAACCTTGTGGGTGAGAAGATCAGCAAGCGTTTTATTGCTGGGGCCACGCCCAATTCATCGGCTATTCGCGCTGGAAAACAAAATGTCCATTACCATCTAGATTATATCGGCTATTTAACCGAACAGCGCAACTGGCTGGCGGGAACAGAGCTTTCACTGGCTGATATTACGGCTGCGGCCCATATCTCTTGCGTGGATTATCTCGGTGATATCCCGTGGAAAGATCACCCCGGTGCGCACGATTGGTATGCACGCTTTAAATCACGCCCTTGTATGCGCGATATTTTACAAGATAGCGTCAGTGGCGTTCAAGCCGCGCGTCATTATGCTGATCTTGACTTTTAATCAACTCTCTCACATTTCTTTACAATTGTTGTAATGTTTGAGAGGCGAACATTATGTATAAGAAATCATCTGAAAAGACTCTTGCACTCCCTAGAGGTGTGAGGAAAACTCAATGCGGCTATACAAACGTCCCCCTGACTGTGTGTAGTCGCATTTTTTTTGAGCAAAGGATAAAAAACCGTGTCTGATTTACCCAAATTGATTGATGCCACCCTTCATGTTGAAAATCGTATCGCCACATTGACCTTTGATCGTCATGACGTGCGAAATGCCCTCACAGGCACTGCCTTGATCGATGATATTATCAATACGATCGAGTGGGTAAATAAAGCGGCTGATGACATTAGTGTTTTGATCATGACAGGTGCGGGTTCTGCCTTTTCAGCCGGTGGGAACATTAAAGATATGAAAGATCGCGCAGGTGATTTTGCAGGCGATGTGGAAGAATGTCAGACACGGTATCGCCAAGGTATCCAACGTATCCCCTTAGCCATGAATAAATGTGAAGTCCCCATTATCGCAGCGGTCAATGGCCCCGCCGTTGGTGCAGGTTTTGATCTTGCCAATATGGCAGATATCCGCATTGCCTCAAGCAAAGCCAAGTTTGGGGAAACTTTTGTGAATTTGGGCATTATTCCGGGTGATGGCGGGGCTTATTTTTTACAACGCCTGATCGGTTATCAAAAAGCAGCTGAGCTGACCTTTACCGGGCGCGTCATTGATGCGGCTGAGGCCAAAGAAATCGGTGTGGTGCTGGATGTGGTGGAACCGGATGCGCTTTTAAAACGCGCAACAGAACTTGCAAGCCAAATGGCGGCCAAGCCCCCCCAAGCTTTGCGCTTTACCAAACGTTTGATGAAGATGGGCCAGCGTATGGAGCTGCCAGATTTTCTTGATCTTTGCGCCTGTTTCCAAGGCATGTGCCATAACTCAGATGAGCATATGGAAGCTGTGGAAAAAATGCTTGAGCTGATGAAAAAGTAAAAGCCTTTATGTGAAGGCCATATGACAGGGGTGTTAGCTATGAACCACACCGCTGTCATCGGCCTGAATGTCAAAGGCCGCTGCCATTAAGGCTTTGGTATAAGGGCTTTGGGGCGCATCAAAAATATCATCGCGCAGGCCTTGTTCCACAACGACGCCATTTTGCATGACCATGACTTTATGGCTCATGGCGCGCACGACTTTTAAATCATGACTGATAAAGATATAAGCCAGATTATGTTTTTGCTGAAGCGCGCGCAGCAGCTCAACGATTTGGGCTTGAACCGACATATCAAGGGCACTGGTGGGTTCATCCAGAATAATCAGGCGCGGTTTTAACACGACTGCGCGCGCAATGGCGATGCGCTGGCGTTGCCCACCAGAAAATTCATGGGGATAGCGATCTTGAGCCTCGCGCGACAAGCCGACTTCTTCTAAAATATCGCCAATAAGCTGGCGACGTTCTTCATAATTACCGCCAAGCTTATGGACCAAGAGGCCTTCTTCCACAATCTGATGGACTGACATGCGTGGCGACATGGAGCCAAAGGGGTCTTGAAACACCATCTGCATTTCACGGCGCAAAGGGCGTAAGTCTTTCTGGCTCATTATTTGTAAATCAGCCCCGTCAAAACTGAGATGACCCTCGCTATCCTCCAAGCGCAAGATCGCGCGACCCAAGGTGGATTTGCCTGAACCAGACTCCCCAACCACACCTAAGGTTTCCCCTTGGCGCACCGTTAGGGAAATCCCATTTACGGCTTTTACATGATCAACCGTGCGCTTAATGATGCCGCGCTTGATGGGATACCAAACTTTGAAATCTTCAACGCGCAAAATCTCATCTTCACTAAATTTACCTGTTGGTGCGCCACTGGGCTCAGCAGCGAGCAGTTTTTGTGTGTAAGCATGCTCAGGGCGCTCAAAAATATCACTACAGGCGCCTTGTTCAACAATTTGCCCGTCATGCATCACACAGACCCGGTCCGCCATATGGCGCACGATGCCAAGGTCATGGGTGATCATTAAAATCGCCATACCAAGCTTGGCTTGCAACTCTTTGAGCAATTTTAAGATTTGCGCCTGCACGGTCACATCAAGGGCGGTGGTAGGCTCATCAGCAATGAGAATATCGGGCTCATTGGCAAGGGCCATGGCAATCATGATGCGCTGTTGTTGCCCGCCACTAAATTGATGGGGCAGGGCTTTTAAGCGATCTTCTGTAGTTGCATCTTCAAGACCGACCAGTTTTAACAGCTCAATCACGCGCTCGCGTGCTTGACGCTTGGTCATGAGCTTATGGATAAACAGCACTTCGGCAATTTGCTGTTCAATTGAATGAAGCGGGTTTAAAGAGGTCAGCGGTTCTTGGAAAATCATAGCGATGCGATTGCCACGAATGGACCTGATCTTGCGCTCCTTACAGCCCAGCAGCTCATCCCCCTCTAAGGTGATGGAACCTGCGCGGTGGTGTGCGCGTGGATAGGGCAAAAGCTGTAAAATTGATAAAGCACTGACCGATTTGCCTGAACCGGATTCCCCAACAAGGGCAAGTGTTTCGCCTTTTTCAAGGGCAAAAGATATGCCGCGCACAGCCGCAGCCTCACCAAAAGAAACATGCAGGTCTTTGACCTCTAACAAACTCATTGCAATGTCTTCCTTGGATCAAACGCATCGCGCACAGCCTCGCCAATAAAGATCAACAGCGAAAGCATGACGGACAGTACGAAAAAAGCAGTAAGGCCCAACCAAGGGGCCTGTAAGTTATTTTTCCCTTGATTAAGCAACTCACCTAACGATGCACTGCCCGGTGGCAGGCCAAAGCCCAAGAAATCAAGCGCGGTCAGTGTGGTGATGGACCCATTAAGGATAAAGGGTAAAAAGGTGAAGGTCGCGACCATGGCATTGGGTAAAACATGGCGCAAAATAATGGTGCGATCATCGACCCCAAGGGCCTTGGCGGCGCGCACAAAATCAAAATTACGCGCGCGCAAAAACTCTGCACGCACAACAGAGACAAGCGAAACCCATGAAAAGAGCAACATTAAGCCAAGCAACCACCAGAAATTCGGCTGCACGAGACTTGCCAGAATAATCAACATAAACAAAGTGGGCAGGCCGGACCAAATCTCAATAAAACGCTGGGAAATGAGATCAATCATCCCCCCAAAATAGCCCTGCACAGCCCCTGCTGCCACCCCGATGATGGAACTGGCAACGGTTAGGATCAGACCAAACAGCACAGAGATGCGAAAGCCATAAATTAAACGCGCCACCACATCGCGGCCCTGATCATCTGTACCCAGCCAGTTTTCCGCACTGGGCGGGGCGGGGGTGGGCACGGTGAGGTCATAATTGATACTGTCATAGCTGTAGCGCACAAGGGGCCAGATAATCCAGCCGCCAGCCTCCTTGATTAAGGCTTGGACTTCAGGGTCGCGATATTCAGCCTCTGTTTCAAAAAAACCGCCAAAGGTGGTTTCGGGATATTCATTTAAAAACGGTGTGTAAAAAACATCCTCATAGGAAATCAGCAGCGGCTTATCATTGGCGATCAGTTCGGCAAAAAGCGAGCCGGTAAACAGAATGAGAAACAGCCATAAAGACCAATAGCCCCGTCTGTTCTTTTTAAAATTATCCAAGCGGCGTTGATTAAGCGGGCTCATCAGTTACCTCGCCTCAAAATCAACACGGGGATCAATGATATGATACATCACATCCCCAATTAAATTCATCACCAGCCCCAAAAGCGTGAAGAAATAGAGCGTGCCAAAGAGCACCGGATAATCCCGGTTAATGGCGGCTTCAAAGCCAAGCAGGCCGAGCCCATCAAGGGAGAAAATAATCTCTGTCAGCATGGAGCCTGTGAAAAACACCCCGATAAAGGTGGCTGGAAATCCGGCAATGACAATCAACATGGCATTGCGAAACACATGACCATAAAGCACGCGGTTTTCGTGCAAGCCCTTGGCACGTGCGGTGATGACATATTGCTTGTTAATTTCTTCTAAAAACGAATTTTTGGTCAACATGGTCAAGCTGGCAAAACCGCCAATGACCATGGATAAAACAGGCAAGGCCATATGCCAGAAATAATCGGTGATCTGCTCAAAGGTTGAAAGTTCCGACCAGTTATCTGAGACCAGCCCGCGCAAGGGGAACAAGTCAAAATAACGCCCGCCGGCAAAAACAACGATTAGCAGAATTGCAAAGAGAAAGCTTGGGATCGCATTGCCCAAAATCACCGCACCACTGGACCAGATATCAAATCTGGAGCCATCCCTAATCGCCTTTTTAATGCCAAGGGGGATGGAGATGAGATAAACCAGCAAGGTCGTCCATATCCCTAAGGAAATGGAGACAGGCATTTTTTCAAGAACGAGATCAACCACACTCTCATCGCGATAAAAACTATTACCAAAATCAAAGCGGATATAATTGCCCATCATCTGGAAAAAACGCTCATGCGCAGGCTTATCAAAGCCAAACTGTTGTTCAATCTCTTCAATTAGTTCTGGGGGTACCCCTTGGGCACCGCGATATTTGGAATTTTGTGAGGCGCTAGCACCTTGAGGGGCAGTGCCACTTCCTTGAATTTCAGAACTGCCCGTGCCAGAGACCCGCGCGGTTGCATCTACCGCTTCGCCCTGGATTTTTGCCAACATCTGTTCAACCGGGCCACCGGGGGCAGCCTGAATGATGACAAAGTTCAACACCATAATGCCCAGCAATGTAGGCACGATCAAAAGCAGGCGTCGAATGATATAAGCGAGCATGAAAAAAACGGTTCTTGTTTCAGTTAAAAACAGTTGTATGGAAGCTTAAGAACCACGTCAAGGGCACGGCGTCATACATCTGCTTTAGGAAATCATATCAATGTCCGAAAATGGCGAGTTTTATGCTGATCATACTGTATACTACCTTCATGAATTTAGAACATGACATATGCTATCAGGCCTTAAAGACGCGCGATGCCCGTTTTGATGGACGGTTTTTTACAGGGGTTTCTTCAACGGGAATTTTCTGTCGCCCGATCTGCCCTGCCAGTACGCCAAAGCCGGAAAATTGCACCTTTTATCCTTCAGCCAGTGCCGCGATCAATGCGGGGTTTCGCCCCTGTTTGCGCTGTCGCCCCGAAAGTGCCCCGGCAAGCCCGGCGTGGTTGGGCACTGAAGCCACCGTGCGCCGCGCCTTGCGCTTAATCGAAGATGGCGCGTTAGATGACGGGCAGTCTTTAAGCGAGCTTTGTGCGCGCCTTGGCATTGGGGAGCGTCACTTGCGCCGCCTGTTTCAAAGCCATCTTGGGGCCTCCCCCAAACAAATTGCCCAGACACGGCGTTTGATGTTTGCCAAGAAACTCCTGGTCCAAACCAAAGCGCCTATTACTGAGATTGCCTTGGGCTCGGGCTTTAACAGCCTGCGGCGTTTTAACGATGCCTATAAAACCGCCTTTGGTTTTGCGCCAAGTCATGAGCGTAAAAACAAAAGTGAAGAAACCAACACCCAAGAAACCGTGCTGCATTTTAATTTCCGCCCACCTTATGATTGGGACGGCTTGCTTAGCTTTTTTAAAGAGCGCGCCCTTGATGAGATTGAAACGGTGAGCATGACATCTTATGAGCGCCTCATTTGTATTGAGGGTCATAAAGGCTCCCTTAGGGTGAGTTGTGATGAAAAGAAGAACCGTCTTAAGGCCGTGATTAAAGATATCCCCACCGCCCATTTAAAGACCGTGTCGCGTAAAATCCGCCGCCTGTTTGATGTGGATGCCGATCCGGTTGGGATTGCCCATGATCTAAGCCACGACCCTGTCTTAATGCCTTTGGTGAAAGCGCATCCCGGTTTGCGCCTGCCCGGTGCGTGGGATGGGTTTGAAATTGCCGTGCGCGCCATTATTGGTCAGCAAATCAGCGTTAAGGGCGCGCGCACCATATGTAATCGTCTGGTCGAGCGCATTGGCACGGGGCTATTTCCCACTGCTGATGAGATAATGAATGCTGATTTGGATGGATTGGGCCTGACGGGGCGACGTATCACCACCTTAAAAAAACTGTCTGAAAACTGGTGTGGCCTTGATAAGGCAAAGCCTGTTGAAGAAACGTTAAAAGAGCTGTGTGCGCTGCCCGGTATTGGGCCGTGGACAGCGCATTATATTGTCATGCGTAGTTTTGGAGAGCCCGATATTTATCCGGTGGATGATCTGGCGTTGCTGCGCGGTCTTGAAAAGCTGGGGCAACCTTGCACCAAGGCAGATTTAAAAGAGCGCGCACAAAACTGGCGGCCTTGGCGGGCTTATGGGGCGTTATATTTATGGAGGGCATCGTGATGAAAATTTTTTATGGGGAGTATTTTAACAGCCCGTGCGGTGAGCTTTCTATTGTGTTTGATGAAAAGGAAACCTTGCTGCATCTAGATTTCCCCGATCAAGGAGAGCGCCAAGACAGATTGCTTTTAAAACGCTTTGGCCCCTATGAGTTGGTGGAAAAAACCTCTCGTGACATTAAAGGCCATATCCTTGCCTATCTTTCAGGTGAGTTTGCCGCCCTTGATAGGATTACCTGCGATCTGGGTGGGACAGAATTTCAAAACCGTGTCTGGAGCGCCCTTCAAACCATTCCGCTTGGCAAGACATGTAGTTATCTGGAACTTGCCCGGCAATTGGGTAATCCAAAGGCCGTGCGTGCGGTGGCGCGTGCCAATGCGCTAAACCCCATCTCGTTGATCTATCCATGTCATCGTGTGATTGGATCAGATGGCTCACTCACCGGATATGCAGGCGGGTTAAAGCGCAAAGAATGGCTGTTGCACCATGAAGGGGCGCTGTAACTACCCACTAATGCGCAATTGTCAAAACCTGTGATAACTGGCAAAGATGCGTCCATGAGCTTGATCCTTATTAAAATCTGCGTGACCATTACCATTGTGCTGGGGCTTTCTGTAATTGCCGAGCGTGTCAGCCCGCGCGTGGCAGGCCTGCTTGGGGGCTATCCCCTTGGCATTGCCATTGTGTTGGTTTTTATCAGCTATGAAGAAGGGGCCAGCTTTGCGGCCCAAAGCATGGTACATACCCTTGCAGGGCTTTGTGCCAACCTGTCTGTTTTTGCAACATATGGCCTTGTGATCAGTCTGCGTCCGAAATGCCCGGTCTGGCTTGCAGCCCTTTTATCGCTTCTATCCTTTATGATAGTGGGGCTGGGGTTGAGCTATATTGATTTTGATCTTATTTCTGCGGTTGTTTTCATCATTATTGTCATTGCCATTTGCATCTTTTCTTTTAAACGCTTTGCTGAAATGAAAATTCATCGCGCTGTGCGTTTGGGTTTTTGGGTGACTTTTGTGCGCGCGGCTATGGCCTGTTTTGTGGTGCTCTCCATCACCGGGCTTGCCAATATCATGGGTCCACAAATGGCGGGTGTGATGGCGAGCTTCCCCTCCACCGTCTTTCCCATGGTGGTGATCATTCATTTCACCTATGGTCCCGCGCCAGTGCTGAGCATTATCAAGCATTTTCCCAATGGATTAGGTGCGATGGTCAGTTTTGGGATTGTCTATGCGCTTTATCTGGAAAGCCTTGGCCTGCTGTGGGGAACATTGGCCTCCTTTGGGGCCGCAACGGTTTACTTGCTGGCATTTTCTCTGTTCCAACAAAAAATGCGCCCGAAAACCACATAGAGTTTTCAAGACGCATCAAGATTAGGGCATAAACTCATAAAATAGACTTGCTTTGGTTTATCAAAAATATAGGCAAGACAAGGAAAAGGTTTGCAGGAAGTACTTGTACTTTCAAAAGGCTTTGACGCTGTATTTGCCTATATTTTTGATAAATCCCTAAAGGGACGGGATTACTTTAAGGATGGGCCGCGTTATAAAATCCTTAAAGTGCTCGCACTTCTGTGGATTTCATGCCTAACCCATCCTTAAAGTAATCTCCGCCAAACAATTCTATTTTATGAGTTTATGCCCTAGTTTTAAAAGTCTAAATCTTTAAGAAAAAGCGTTAGGCGACAGCGCGCAATCCTTCAAGAACTTCCTCAACAGGTTTGCGATCTTTCCAGAGTTTCAACAAAGGGCGCGGTGTGAGTTTCGCCACTAAATCAGCATGTGGGGCTACAGTAAGCTGCTCATATGAAAGTTCGCCTTCAATATGGGCGCTCTTTTCAATAATCACTTCGCGGGCCTGAATGTTACCTTTAACAAACCCCATGATGCGCACGGTTTCGGCAACTACAGTGCCTTTAACGCAGCCTTTTTTGCCGATTACAAGGTTATCTACTTCAATATCGCCTTCAACATTGCCGCGCAAATCAAGCTCGCCTGTGCCTTTAATATCAGCATGGATGTTGCGATTGCGCCGTACAATGGCTTTTTTTGGTTTTAAAAACATGGTTTTAGACTTTCCTATTCATTTGCCTAGTCCTAACCTATCCCAAAGAAGTAAACACGCGATTAACAGGCATGAAAAAAGAGCATATCTTTCGACATGCTCTTTAAAAAAGTCTGTTACTTAAGCTTTATTGGAGGCCAGCGACAAACTCGATGAGTTCATCCAGATAGGCTTGTACCTCTTTTGAAGGCTCTTCTACCTGATGGACCAGCTCAATGGCTTCATCCAGATTATGTTCTGCATAAGCGCGTGCTGCTGCAATACCCAATGCATGGACTTTTTCATGGGGCGGATCAATCGCACTAAAGGCCGGATGGGCTTTAACCTGAGCATCATGTGCGCCAAAGTACCATTTACCCAAGCGGCAATGTTTATGATCAGCCAATTCATTGGGGTCAAGGTTTGCACGACCCACCAGCATATCAGCCAGTTTTTTGCGCCAAACCATATGATCGGCCTTGGCGCGAATGAGATCACGTGCGGCAAACTGGTTGCGCATTAAGGCATCCATTTGCTCGGTCAGCAGTTTTTCTGTCTGGTCCATTTCATCAAGCACTTGAGTGTTTGATTTAACGTTTTCATTGGCCATATCAGAAATGACACCCGCATTTTGTGCCGTTTCTCCCGTCACGCTTTGCTGTTGTTCTAAAACAGTGGCAATGCCTTGCATATCAGAGGTCACACGGTCTACACCACGGTCGATCTCTTCCATGCTTTTAAGCGTTGAGGTGATGATCTGTTGACCATTTTCCACAGCGCTTGCCCCTTCGGACATGGATGTGGTGATCTCTTCCATCTCGTGGCGCAAACGTTCAATACGATCATTAATATCGCTTGTGGCGCGCTCTGTCTGGTTGGCAAGGTTTTTCACCTCACTGGCAACCACGGCAAAACCTTTACCCGCTTCGCCTGCGCGTGCAGCCTCGATGGTGGCATTTAGGGCTAATAAGTTGGTTTGTGAGGCGATATTATTGATCAAGCCGACCACTTCACCAATTTGGGTTGAGGCATCAGCCAAATCTTTTAATTTATCCACACCATGGCTGACCGATTCAGAAATGGCGTTAATGGCATTGATGGCCTCTTGGGAACCCAGCATGCTTTGCTGGACAATTTCCTGCAGATGAGTGGCTTCTTCAGAACTGTGATGGGTGCTGCTGGAAATCTCGCGAATGGATGCTGACATTTCTTCCATGGCAGAGGCCAGGCTTTGTGAAATCTCGTTCAGTTGTTTCAAGCTGCGGGCAGAACGGGCAACGGAAATCACTGTTGAGTTATTAGCAACAGAAAGTCCAACAGAACGCGAAAGCTGCGTTTCGGCACGCGTTTGCTGTTCTTGTGCCATTTTCTTTAACTTAACAGTTAATTCATCACGACCTTCGGGAACTTGGCTATAGTCGCGTTCCATAATCGCATTAACTTGTTCTAAGGCCAGAGACAACTCGCAATGCTCAACCTCAGTTGTTACGGCACTCTCCACACTGGAGTTCTGCGTAACTTCGGTCTTCTTCTTACCAAAGAATGACATAATACCCTCGTAAACCACGTAAAAATTTATATGATTTTTTTATTATTTTCCCTATAAATTGCATAAGTTTTAAGCAAACTCAACAAAATAACATATACGGAAGTATTGTTTTATATATTCCAAAAGTAGTATCACGTGGTGGTTTCTAATTCATTTGGCTAATATATATGATTTACCCATATTTATCATATGGTTATGAGGCGCTTTAAAATTGCATAAAAAAAGCCGGAGGCTTTCGCTTCCGGCTTTTTCTGATCAGAAATTTGAAAGTCTATTGACGTTCAAACTGCAATTTCTTGATCTCTGCAATCGCTTTACCCGGGTTTAGGCCTTTCGGGCAAGTGTTTGTACAGTTCATGATCGTGTGGCAACGGTACACTTTGAATGGATCGTTAAGATCATCAAGGCGTTTACCTGTTGCTTCGTCACGTGAATCTGCAATCCAGCGATATGCTTGTAGTAAAACAGCTGGGCCGAGGTAACGGTCGCCGTTCCACCAGTAAGATGGGCAAGATGTCTGGCAAGAGAAGCACAAGATACATTCCCAAAGACCATCCAGCTTTTCACGCTCTTCAATAGACTGTAAACGCTCTTCATTTGCAGGTGCTGGTGTATCAGCTTGCATCCAAGGTTCAACAGAACGAAGTTGCGCATAAGGCAGGTTCAGGTCTGGGACCAGATCCTTGATCACAGGCATATGCGGCAGTGGATAAATCGCACAATCACCATCAACTTCTGCAATGGGCTTCAAACAAGCCAATGTGTTTGTCCCGTCGATATTCATCGCACAAGAACCACAAATACCTTCACGACAAGAACGACGGAATGTCAGCGTTGTATCAACTTCATTTTTGATTTTGATCAGCGCATCCAAAATCATCGGGCCACAATCATCGAGATCAATCTCGAATGTATCCAGAGACGGGTTTTCACCTGAATCAGGATCGTAACGGTAGATTTTGAACTTCTTAACGTTCGAAGCCCCATCAGGAGCTTTGAAGGTCTTGCCTTCTTTAACCACCGAATTGGCGGGTAGAGAAAATTCAGCCATTTTCTAAGCTCCTCTTAGTAAACACGTTCTTTAGGCACGATGTACTCAATCTCATCCGTCAATGTCCATGTGTGGACCGGACGATAATCAAGCTCAACAGAACCATCAGCTTTAACGTATGCCAAAGTATGTTTCATCCATTCTTCGTCATCACGATTTGGGAAGTCTTCATGTGCATGTGCACCGCGTGACTCTTTACGTGCTTCGGCTGAAACAATTGTTGCTTTCGCACAAGCCATCAGGTTTTCAAGCTCAAGGGTCTCAACCAGATCAGAGTTCCAAACCATAGAACGGTCTGTAACTTTAAGGCTGTCCAATTTCTTCGAAATTTCGAAGATTTTGTCCATACCTTCTTTAAGGCTTGGCCCTTCACGGAATACGGCTGCGTGCGTTTGCATTGTTTTTTGCATTTCAAGGCGAACGTCAGCTGTTTTATGCTCGCCATTTGCATTGCGCAAACGATCAAAGCGTTCCATGATCTTGTCTGTAAGGCTCTCGTCAATCGCTTTATGTGGCTCGCCTGCTTTCATTGTTTCAGAACAACGAATGGCAGCTGCGCGACCAAAGACAACGATATCCAACAAAGAGTTTGTACCCAGACGGTTTGCACCGTGAACAGATGCTGAAGCACATTCACCAATAGCCATCAGGCCTTCGCAAACCGCATCAGGGTCATCTTTAGTTGGGTTAACAACTTCGCCATGATAGTTGGTTGGAATACCACCCATGTTGTAGTGAACCGTTGGCAGAACCGGAATAGGTTCTTTGGCTGCATCCACACCAGCAAAGATTTTCGCTGTTTCAGTGATACCCGGCAGACGCTTGAGAAGTTCTTCTTCAGGAAGATGCTCAAGGTGCAGATAGATATGGTCGTTTTCTTCACCAACACCGCGACCTTCACGAATTTCCATCGCCATCGAACGTGATACAACATCACGCGAAGCAAGGTCTTTCGCCGTCGGTGCGTAGTTCGGCATGAAGCGTTCACCTTCAGAGTTGGTGAGGTAACCACCTTCACCACGTGCACCCTCAGTGATCAAACAGCCAGAGCCGTAGATACCGGTTGGGTGGAACTGAACGAATTCATGATCCTGCAAAGGAATGCCTGCACGTGCAGCCATACCGTTACCATCACCCGTACAAGTATGGGCAGATGTACAAGAGAACCAAGCACGACCGTAACCACCTGTTGCCATAACAACTTTGTGGGCGCGGAAGCGGTGGATTTTACCTGTATCCAAATCCCAGGCTACCAGACCACGACACACACCGTCTTCCATCAGCAGATCAATACCGATGTACTCAACAAAGAATGTCGCATCATGTTTCAAACACTGTGAATACAATGTGTGAAGGATCGCATGGCCGGTACGGTCAGCTGCGGCACAAGCACGTTGAACAGGTGCTTCACCGTAGTTAGACATGTGACCACCAAACGGACGCTGGTAGATTTTACCTTCTTCTGTACGAGAGAACGGCACACCGAAATGTTCCAGTTCCTGTACAGCAGGGATGGCGTTGCGACACATATATTCGATGGCGTCTTGGTCGCCGAGCCAGTCGGAACCTTTCACCGTATCGTACATGTGCCATTGCCACTTGTCCTCAGCCATGTTGCCAAGAGCTGCGCCAACGCCGCCCTGTGCTGCAACCGTGTGAGAACGTGTTGGGAAAACTTTAGTAACACAAGCCGTTTTCAGGCCTGTCGCCGCCATACCGAGCGTCGCGCGCAAACCTGCACCACCGGCACCCAATACGACCACGTCATATTCGTGTTCGATAATTTCGTAAGGCTGATTAGCCATGGTTCATTAGCCTCCAAAGGCGACGCGCAGAACTGCAGTGATGGCCGAGAAGCCCATCAGCGCTGCGATCAGTTTCACAAAGACAAGAAGAAAAATCTTCTTTGCCTCACAAGACACATAGTCTTCGATCACGACCTGAAGGCCGAGAACAGCGTGGTAGAACATCACAAAGATGAACAAGCACAAAAAGACCATATTGCCGTGATCACCGAGCCAGTCCTTATAGGCGGCATGATCGGCGTCAGCGAGACCAATGATAGAGAAAACGAACCAAAGAGCGAGCGGCACTAGGGCGATAGCGGTTAAACGCTGATGCCACCAGTGATGGACGCCGTTCTTTGTAGAGCCAGTATTACGTGCCTGACCCAAATAACTTTGCATCTTCATTAGTTCATCCTCACAGCACTGCAAAAATCCAGAAGGCCACCGTCAGAATGACAGCCAGACCGATTGTGACACGACCAGACGCAATGAGATCTTCTTTCTCAAGGCCTTTACCCGTATCCCAACGCATGTGGCGAATACCATTCACGAGGTGATAAAACAGACAAGCTGTCCAGCCGAAAATAATGATCATGCCAAACCATGACGTCATCAATTCCTGTGCTGTAGCGAAGCTTTCCGGACCGTACGCGGCTGCGACAATCCAATAAGTGAAAAACACCAGACCAAGGGACATGATGATCCCGGTCATGCGGTGCGTAATTGACATTTTACCTGCCATAGGCAGTTTGTAAACTTGTAGGTGCGGCGATAACGGCCGATTTCCCGTAGTCATGGAGCGGTTCCTTTTACCATGAAAAAGAGGGATACTGAAAAACATATCCGGTCTAACCCTGTCTTAGGTCGAAGTCAATGTGCCAAGGCCATTTAGGGCTAAATTCCCCAAAATAAAGGCGATTTAACCCCATTGGTATGACCGATAGAGGCAATTTTTCAGGTATTATTGCTTAGTTTGCGAACAAAATCGGTACTGTAATGCGCATTTAATTCTTGGATTCGCCCTAAAGTACCGGATTACTCATCCCACTTTTCAGCAACGCTAGGTGGTGCCTGTTCAAAGGGGGAACCAAGGCGAAAGCGCGGGCTGCCGTGCCCTGTGGGGGCAAGCTCTTGTGTTGGTCCGCCTGCGCGCACGGGCCGGGGGGCAAAACGGCCCATACTTTGAAGGCGATCATACATGACCAAAGCCCCGGCAACCCCCACATTCACGCAGAACTTCATGGGGATTTTAATGATATGGTCACAGCGCTCAATGGTGCTATCGGGCAAGTTTGAACGTTCTGGCCCCAAGATATAGGCCGCATTGGTGGGATGGCGAAAACTGGGCAGTTCCACCGCATCCTCGGTTAATTCCACCCCGACAAGCTGACAGCCCTGTGGCAACATCATGTCCTCTAAATTGGGGAAAGAATAAAACGGGGTATGTTCCACCGCCTTGGATGTATCGGTCTTATGGCCTTTGGTTTTTGAATATTTCGCATCTACCGTAAAGACGAAGCTTGCGCCAAAGGCATGGGCAGTTCGATATAGATTACCGATATTAAAAGGTTTATTCACCCCGTGAATGCCAATGCCGAAATACCCACGCATGATCTTTGCTCCACATATCCATATGATTTTCGTCATTCCCAACTTGATTGGGAATCTCTTTCTATGCCACAAAGACTCTACATCTGTTTTGGTGACACGATCACTGGCTATATAGCAAATGGAGTTCTTATATGAAAGCGGCAGTTTGCACCTCCCTTGAGGGCTATGAAAATCTCGAAATCCTCGACATCGATATCCCCAGCCCCAATGAGGATCAGGTTTTAATCCGCGTTCATGCCAGTGCGTTGAACTTTGCCGATAGTTTGATTGTGAAAGGTAAATATCAGGTCAAGCCCCCGCTTCCTTTCTCACCGGGTCTGGAATGCGCAGGTGTGGTTGAGGCCGTGGGCGCTACTGTCACCACATGTAAGGTGGGTGATCGGGTCATGGCGGTGCTTGATTGGGGTGGTTTTGCTGAATATGCCCTTGCAAAAGCCCATGATGTGTATCCCATTGCGGATAATCTGGATTTTAAAACCGCTGCTGCCATCCCTGTGGCCTATGGCACGTCGCACCATGGTTTGCGCATGAAGGCAAACTTGAAGGCGGGGGAAACCTTGGTGGTCCATGGCGCAGCTGGTGGGGTGGGGCTCACGGCAGTTGAAATTGGTAAACGCATTGGCGCAACCGTTATTGCCAGTGCAGGCGGGGCAGAAAAGCTTGCCATTTGTAAAGACCATGGCGCGGACCATCTGATTGATTATCGTGACGGTAATGTGCGTGAAAAGATCAAGGAACTGACGGGGGGCTTAGGCTCCCACGTGGCTTATGATCCTGTCGGGGGTGATCTCTTTACCGAGACTTTGCGCTCCACCCGCCAAGATGGGCGTATCTTGGTTGTGGGATTTGCCAGTGGTGATATTCCTCAAATTCCCGCCAATATCATGATGGTGAAAAATATCACCTGTATTGGTTATCACTGGGGGGCTTATCGCACGCTTGATCCCGATAGCTTGCGTGCTTCTTTTGCTGAACTTATGGGCTGGATTGAAGAAGGCTCTTTAAAACCTCATGTCTCCATGACTTTTGCACTGGATGATATTAAAGAAGCCTATCACGCACTGATCAGCCGTAAATCCACAGGTAAGGTGGTGGTGACCCTTTAGGGTTAAGCGGTTTTAGTTTCCCTTTTCACCGCCATTTCCTTAATGGGGAGATGGACCACAGCTGAGAAAACACCAAGGGCGATGGAAACATACCACGCGCCATCAAAGCTGCCTGTCAGATCGTAAAAATATCCGCCCAGCCACGCCCCGAAAAACGCGCCGATCTGGTGGGTGAAAAGCGTAATGGCAAAAAGTGTCCCCATATAGCGCGTGCCAAACATCACCCCGACCAAGCCACTGGTCAGCGGCACGGTTGAGAGCCACAAGGCCCCCATGGCAACGGCAAAGGCAAGGGTAGAAAAGACCGTGATGGGCATTAAGGTATAGATAAGAATGGCTGCTGCGCGGGAAAGATAGATGATGCTTAGCAGATATTTCTTGGAATATTTACCGCCCAAGACCCCTGCAATATAAGTCCCCGCCATATTGGAAAGCCCAATCACCGCAAGGGCTGTGGCGCCTACTTCAGGTGCGATATTACAGGTCGATAAAAACATGGGCAGGTGGGTGACGATAAAGGCAATATGAAACCCACAGACAAAGAAACCCAGATTAAGCAGGATATAACTGTTGGTGCCAAAGGCTTCATGCAAGGCTTGGCCCATGGTTTGATTGATTTGAGAAGGGTGATGCTCTTCCTCACCGGGTTTGGAGTTGACTTGTAAGGCAAGAAACACCCCAAGGGCGGCAATGGCAGCCAAGGTCGCCAAGGCAATGGACCAGCCATATTCATTGATTAAACCTTGAGAGACGGGGGCAAAAAGAAACTGCCCAAAAGAGCCCCCCATAGAGGCAATACCAAGGGCCGTGCTGCGTTTTTCTTCTGACACCATGCGCGCAACTGCACCCAGTACCACAGGCAAACCCATGGCGGCGACCCCAATACCAACCAACACGCCCGCACTCATATGAAGCATCATGGGGCCTTGGGGAAAGGCCATACCGACAAGGCCAAGTACATAGACAAACACCCCGACCAGCAAAACAGGGCGCGAGCCATATTTATCGGCTAAGGCCCCGGCAAAAGGCTGGGCCACCCCCCACATGAGGTTCTGGATGGCAAGGGCAAGGGCAAACACACCCAACTGCCAGCCCAGTTCCATGCGCATGGGTTCAATAAACAAACCATGGTTTTGACGCATGCCCATACCGATGGCTAAAATCAGTGCACCGCAGATGATAATCGTCCAAGCCCGTTTACCCATGAGGGGAATCCTTAATTACTTTGAATTATTCCAAGATAGGGATTGTTCGGAAAGGTAACAATTAAAAGATTGTCACCATGACAATATTAGGGGGTAAGTTTAACCCAGAGACCGTCTGCGCCATTAATCCATCTGGATGCTGGATCAAGCCCAGCATGACAGGGATAAAATGCCCCTGACCTTTTCATAGCAACTTTCAAACATGCATTCGTCATTCTGGCGAAGGCCAGAATCCACCTTAATGCAGGATCAAGCCCAGCATGACAGGGATTAAATGAAAGGGTTTTCTTATGACGGCACGCATTACAACAGTTACTTTTAGTGGCATAGACGTTATTGAAGTCGAAGTCCAAGTTTCAATCACCACAGGACTTCCCGCCCTTAATATTGTCGGCTTGGCGGATAAGGCGGTTTCTGAGGCGCGTGAAAGGGTGCGTGCAGCGCTTACGGCGTTGGGGCTCTCTTTACCACCTAAAAGGATCACGGTTAATCTTTCACCTGCTGATCTGGCAAAAGAAGGCTCACATTTTGATTTGCCTATTGCCCTTGGTTTGTTAGCCGCCATGGGGGTGATTTCTGAGGAAGAGCTTTTGCCTTTTATTGTGTTGGGGGAGCTTGCCTTGGATGGGCGGATTTCTCCGGTAACAGGCGTGTTACCTGCCGCCATTCATGCTCAAGTGAGTGAGCGCAATATTTTATGCCCCAAACCCCAAGGCGGCGAAGCGGTCTGGGCGGGGGATCTGGATGTGTTGGCTCCGCATGATTTACTGGAACTGGTCAATCATTTTAAAGGTCGTCAGCTTTTAAACCGTCCACAACCCATTAAAGTGGTGCAACAAAACACAGGTGAGATGCCGGATTTGCGCGATATCCGCGGACAAGAAAGTGCCAAACGTGCATTAGAGGTGGCGGCGGCTGGAAGCCATAATCTCTTGCTTTGTGGTCCCCCGGGTGCGGGGAAATCCATGTTGGCGCGTCGCCTTCCCGGTATTTTACCACCCCTTGATGCCCATGAGGCTTTGGAAGTTTCCATGATCCATTCCATTGCAGGCACCTTGCCTGAAGGCGGCTTGATGGTGGAGCGCCCGTTTCGCGATCCTCATCATAGTGCCTCTATGCCTGCCTTGATTGGCGGTGGTCATCGCGTGCGCCCCGGGGAGGTTTCCTTGGCCCATCTTGGGGTGTTGTTTTTAGATGAGTTGCCTGAATATAACCGCACGGCCTTGGAAGCCTTGCGCCAACCTCTAGAGACTGGGCGTGCTGAGATTGCGCGTGCCAATGCCCATGTGAGCTATCCCGCGCGCGTGCAACTTATTGCCGCTATGAACCCGTGTCGTTGTGGGCATTTAGATGATGCGGCCCTTGCCTGTTCGCGTGCGCCCAAATGCGCAGAAACCTATCGTGATAAAATCTCAGGTCCGCTTTTGGACCGGATTGATCTGCATTTAGATGTGCCGCCTGTAAGCCCCATGGATTTGCACCTGCCGCCTTCAAGTGAGGGAACACAAGAGGTGCGCGCACGGGTGTTGCGCGCACGTATGGTGCAAAAAGAACGTTATCAGGAAAAAGGCCTGCGCACTAATGCAGAGGCCGATGGGGAATTTCTTTTAAAAATCAGTCAGCCGGATCAAGCCGGGCAAAACCTGCTGTTGGAAGCGACCAATAAATTGAAACTTTCTGCGCGCGGCTATCACCGTGTCTTGCGTGTGGCCCGCACTTTGGCAGATTTGGAAGGGTGTGAGAATGTGAAGGCGGACCATATCGCAGAAAGCCTGTCCTATCGTCCCAATATGTCTAGGAAAACAGAACAGGCTTTTGCTGTTTAGTTCGTCAAGGCGCTTTTATTTAAGCCGCGCGACGTGGACCACCGCCTTTGCGGTGTGTCTTTTTCGGGCTGTGCTTTTTAAAGCCACCATCAGTGCGCTTTTTAAAACCGCCGTCAGACTTGTTCTTAAAGCCGCCCTCGGTTTTCTTTTTAAAGCCACCTTCAGGTTTTCTCTTGTTGGGGCCGCCACCGCCAAATTTGCGGTTGCCGCCACCACCACCGCCGCCAAAGCGACGACGTTTTTGCTCACCACCTGCTTTAAATGGTAGTGGGTCTTGGTGGAAAGGATGGTCTTTATCTACATCAACGCGTTGTTTGATGGTGCGCTCAATCTGTTGCAGAAGATCGCTTTCACCATCTGTACAAAATGAAAGGGCCATCCCGCTTTGACCCGCACGGCCTGTGCGACCAATACGGTGCACATAGGCATCGCCTTCAAGGGGCATGTCATAGTTGATCACGTGGGAAATGTCGGCCACGTCAATACCGCGTGCGGCAACGTCTGTGGCAACCAACAATTCGATATTGCCATTGCGAAACGCGCGCAAAACACGTTGACGGGCTGATTGTTGGCGATCGCCATGGATGGTATCTGTTTTGTGACCGCGTTCTTTGAGATTGTCACACAAACGATCTGCCATGGCTTTGGTGCGGGTAAAGATCAGGACTTTTTTCAAAGTCGGATCATCGAGCAGATGAGATAGAAGGCGCTGTTTGTCTTTTTGCTTTGTGTGCAAAACGCGGTGGTCAATGGTTTCGGCAACCGTGTTTTCACGCGCGACTTCAACTTGCTTGGGTTTGTTTAACAAACCACCGGCTAAGGCACGGACCTGTTTGGACATGGTAGCGGAAAACATAACGGTCTGTTTTTCGTCTGGCATTTCAGCGGCGACTTTTTTCACATCATGGATAAAGCCCATATCCAACATGCGATCAGCTTCATCCAAAACGAAGGTATGAACGGAGTCGAACTTAATGGAGCCACGTTCCATATGGTCCATGAGGCGACCTGGTGTAGCCACAACAATATGAACACCGCGCTGGAGTTGCTGGAGCTGTTGTTTATATGGTGAGCCACCGAAAATCACTGTATGGAAAATCTTTTGGCCTTTGGTGAAGGAACGAACGGCAACACCGATCTGTTGGGCAAGCTCGCGTGTTGGGGCCAAAATGACGCAACGCGGTTTACCAGATACGGTTTTCTCATTTTCTTCTAAAAGGCGATTAAGAATGGGCAGGACAAATGCGGCTGTTTTACCGCCACCTGTTTGGGCCACGCCCATGAGGTCAAACCCGTTCATCAAATGGGGGATGGCAATGTCTTGGATTTTGGTCGGGGCTTCAAAGCCTTGCTTTTCAACGGCGTCAAGAAATGGCTGCGCCAGACCCAACATATCAAATGTGGTCACGTTATGTGTTCCTATATCATCTGCGTTTAGGTCATCGAAATGCAACTGATAACCTGTAAAACTTCCGCACATGATGCCCAAATCGGGGCAAAGAAACGCATCCATATGTCTGTCTATCAGACTAAAGGGCACGTGCATTAACAAAGCACGTACGGAACAATATGAAAGTGAGCTCACTTAAAATGAGGACTTTCTAGGCGGCTTATCGACGTTTTTTGCACTTTTGTCAAGATAAGCTTCGCACCTGCAAAATGAAAAAGGCCGCTTTGATTGCTCAAAACGGCCTTCATCTCAAACCTTACAGGGGGGAAGGTTTTATTTTTTAAGCTTAAGAACTTGGTCTTTAACTTCGTCCAGAGACTCTGTGAAACGAGTGTGGATTGTGTCGAAAGCTTCAGTGTTTGATTTTCCAGCCATCTCAGCCAACTCACGCATGTTAGAAAGAGCTTTTTCTACAGCGTCTTTAACCAGATCAGTTTGTTGAGCAACTTTATCTTGTGGCTCACCAGTTGATGAAAGGTCTTTGAAAGTTGATTGCATTTCTTCCATAGCCTGACCGAGGATCTCAGCTTGGCGTTTGAATACTGCTTGCATGCCTTCAAGAGCAACTTTGTTTGCTTGAGCCAAAGCTTCAACGTTTTTCTTTTGGCTTTCGATGATAACGTTGCCGTCAACACCTGGGATTTTGTATTCAGAGAAAGCTTTCTGGAAGTCGCCCATGAATTTCTTAGGGTCGAATTCGCCCATCAATTTAGTCGGGTCGAAATCGCCAAACATTTTAGTTGCGTCGAAAGCGAATGGGTTAGCTTGAGAAGCTGGTTTTTTAGCTGCGGCCATGTGATTAACTCCAATAAAAGTAAAATAAGTTTGCTGCACTGCAAAATTTCTGAAGCCAATATGCTGGAAACCAATTTTAGAGTCAATCATTTTTTTGTGCGGCGCACAAAAATGGCTGCACAAAACTATACGAAAGGCGTAAGGATAATCTCTAACTAATTGTTTTTTAATTATATTAGAAAAAATAAAAACTGATAAAAAAAGTGAAAAAAGGTAGGAGGTTACCCTGCAAGTTCCTTTGAACGTTGCGTTGCAGCATCTACCGCCTTGTCCATGGCAGGCGCGATTCCGTCCTCGCTCATCAGCACTTCAAGGGCAGCTTGGGTTGTGCCACCCGGCGAGGTCACATTGATGCGCAATTGGCTGGCATCCGTGCCGCTTTGGCGCATAAGCTCACCGGCACCAGCAATGGTGGCGCGCGCAAGCTGGGTCGCTAGTTCTTCAGAAAGGCCAGCTTTTATGCCCGCTTGAGCAAGACATTCTGTCATATAAAAAACATAAGCCGGACCAGAACCCGAAACAGCGGTGACCGGGTCCATCAAAGCTTCATCTTCAACCCACGCCACTTCCCCAATGGCACCGAGCAGGTCTGTACAGATGGTTTTTGCTTCATCAGACACCTTATCATTAGCATAAGCCACACTGATGCCACGGCGCACGGCTGCGGGTGTGTTGGGCATCACGCGGATGATGGCAGCATTTTCACCCAGATGGCCTTCAAAATAAGAAACGGTTTTACCAGCAGCAATGGATAGGAAGGTTGTGTTATTGCCAAAACGCTGACAGGACTGTGCGGCGTCATCCATACCTTGGGGTTTGACAGCCAGCACAACGATGTCAGCTGGAAAACCGTCTTCAATATCCTTGATGTCATCAATAACGCGCACATCATGGGTATCGCGCAGGGCTTGGGCATGTTCCGCAGAATGTTCAACAATACGGATGGTGTCTTTTGGCACGCCTTGATCCAGCCAGCCTTCCAACATTGCCCCACCCATTTTACCGCATCCGATTAAGACCAAACCCATGATTTATTCTCCTGCTTTTTGACCTTCGGCTTCAAGCTCTCTGGTTTTTGTTTCAATCGTTTCTTCCAGTTTCGCCATAAAGTCACGACGTTTCATGCCCGCTTCAATCGGCGGCATAATTTCCATGATGATTTTACCCGGTTTTTTCAAAAAGCTGCGTCGTCCCCAATGAAGGCCTGAGTTTAAGGCCACAGGAATAACGGGCAGTTTGGTCTGGGTATAAATCGCTGCAATACCGGGATGGTATGTACCGGGTTCACCGGGGCTTGAACGTGTGCCTTCGGGAAAGATCACCACATTGCGTTCTTTCTCCAGTGCGTTTCTCACATCGCTCACCATGTTTTTCAATGCACTTGCCCCTGCGTTACGATCAACAGCAATGTGACCACTGCGTTTGACGTACCATCCATAAAACGGGATTTTAAGCAGTTCTTGCTTTAAAATATAGGCCGTGGAAATACGTAACAGCACAAAAATGGCAGTATCCCATGCCGATTGGTGCTTACAAGCCACAATTGCGCCGCTTTGTGGCAAATGCTCAATACCGCGCACTTCATAGGTAATGCCCGTGATATTGCGCATACCCCACATGACATAACGCGTCCAGAATTGAGAGCCTTTGCGCATTTCCTGTGAGGAAAAAGGCATGAGGATTAATAAGACCAAGGCAATCAGCGCCGTGCCACCAAAAAGGTAAATATTAAAAAGAAGAGAACGAATAAATGTCATTTTAAAAACTCAATATCTGTCAGTCGGGCCAATTCTTGGCGTAACCAGACCAAAATATACTTATTATATTCACCGATCAGCAATTCGGCCGTTCCCGGCCAACGCCACCATTGATCGATTTTCACATGTTCGGGGAAAACCGGATGGGCGATGATATGGGTTTCAGGTAAGGAAAAGGAAAATTCCAGCAGGCTGCGCGGCATATGATAGTTCGCTGTGACCAATCGTAAAGACTTAAAACCTGTTTTCTTGATCCATTGCATGGTTTCTTTGGCATTGCCGCGGGTGTCAAAGGCTTCATGACCGATATCAATGCAACATTCCAGCTCGCGCGGTGCACTTTTTGAAAGAGAGAGCAATTGTTCAAGGTCCACTCCGCGATAGACACCGGATATCAGAAGCTTTTCTGCCTTTTGATCAGTCAGTAAGGCAAGGCCTGTATTAAGGCGATGGGTGCCCCCTGTTAGCACGACGATACCATCGGTCAGGCTTTCGCCATCTTGAATATGGCGCGGGACATAATTGGTAAAGGCGATAAAACCAATCCCCCAAATCGCGCAGATCAATATGAGGGAGAGAACAAAGGGGCCAAAGAGGCGACGTTGCTTTCTTTGTGAAAAGCCCCCCATCCTTACACCATTTTCTGCAAGGTGCGCAGCACGGCAGAACGTGCGGTCATATAGCCAAGGAAAGCAGCTAAAACAGGCAGGCTCAACACCACAATCCATTGAATGATGGTAATATCAATCTGTGGCAAGAGCGCACTTTCAACTTGGCGATATAAATAGGCAAAAGCCCCAAAGGTTGGTCCGGCTGCTGCCAAACCTAACAGCCCGCCGCGAAGGGCAAGCCCCATGGAATGTTCAGCAAATTGGCGCGCAATATAACTGTCTTGGGCACCAATGAGATGGAGCACTTCAATGACTTCATGGTGAATGGCAAGGCCCGTGCGGGTCACAAAAAAGATCGTACCGATGGTGGCAAAACAGATCAGCCCCAAAACGATATAAGCCCCCCAGGTTAAGGTCTGGCTCATGCGAATAAGACGATCCAGCCAGACGCGGTGGTCATCCAATGTCGCCCCGGGTGCGACTTTATTTAAAGCATCCACAAGACCTTGGGCATCCATGGATACAGAACTGCGCAAAGATACATCAATGAGATGAGGTAATGGCATATCAGCGAGCGAATCGGTACCGCCCAACCAAGGTTCTAGCAATTTCAGCACATGGGACTTGGCAATGGGTTCGGCTAAAACAACAGCGGGATGGCTGCGCAAAACCTTTAACGCATTTTCAATTTGCGACTGGTCTTCTTTTACACTGCGTGCAGGCGGGATTTGCACGGTCAATGTATCGCTCACCCCGCGCTCCCATCTATTTGAGACCGATTGCATAATAGAGGTCGCAACCACGGAAAGAGCAGCGAGATAGACCATAAAGGCGATTAACCATGGCAAAAAACGCGTGCCCGGGTCTTTATCTAGGGGCAGGTCTTTATGATGGTTTAAAGACAGAAAGCTCATGTCACTTTGCCTTCCATGCGCACGGCGGCTTTGCGTGCAGGGCGCAGGGGTCCCATTTGTTCCACACGTCCGCCATCAATACAGATACGCGGATGACCAAACTGGCGCACTAACCCTTCGTTGTGGGTTGCCATGACGATGGTGGTGCCAAGCTTATTAAGTTCTTCCATTAAATGAAGCAGGCGCACGGCCAGTTTATCATCCACATTGCCTGTGGGCTCATCGGCCAGTAACAGGCGGGGGCGTTTGATGACGGCGCGCGCCAAGGCAACACGTTGTTGTTGACCACCTGAAAGGGTGCTGGGGCGTGCATCCATATGGTTTTTCAGACCGACCCAAGCCAGCAATTCGGTTACATGTTTTTTGATATCTTTTTCATGGATATTAGCCACACGCATAGGCAGGGCGACATTATCAAAGGTGGAAAGATGATCGAGCAGGCGAAATTCTTGGAACACAACGCCGACTTCACGGCGCAGGGCAGGGAGCTTGTGGCGATCAATCGTTGCAATGTCATTGCCAAACAGGGAAATCAGCCCGCGCGTAGGGCGATGGGCAAGATACATGAGTTTTAAGAGGGAGGATTTACCAGCGCCACTGGGCCCGGTGAGGAAGTGAAACGCGCCTTCTTCGAGTGATAAAGACACATCACGCAATACTTCCGGTCCAACCCCGTAACGTAAACCGATATTTTCCAGTTTGATGATAACCAAGTGAGTGGTCCCATAATTATTTATTTTCGATAGTCTTTTTACGCATTCTTGGCTGTTTCGTTAAGACCTTATTCACATATATTGTATTAAAGTGGATACTAACGAGTATTTTAGGTGATGGGTAGTCTTGCTTACCTTATAAGAAACGCCTATAAAGATAAGGACTTAGGTAGTAGTTGGTGGCCTCATGATTGTTAGTTGTCCAAGCTGTTCGGCACATTATTCCGTTCCCCTGAACGCATTAGGGGAAGACGGACGTACGTTGCGTTGCGCCAAATGTGGCCATTCGTGGGAGCAGCTTCCCTATGATGATACGGTTCTTGATCTTAATGAACATGAAGAAACCGCAGCGCCGCCACCCCCACCGCCAGCGCCCAAACCTATTGTAATCCCTGATCCAGAGCCGGAACCAGAGCCTGAGCCGGAACCCGTTTTCGCACCAGAGCCTGAGCCCGAGCCAGAACCGGAACCTGCCTTTGAGCCGGAACCCGAGCCTGAGCTGGAAGCCACACCTGAGCCTGTATCAGCAAGCGATAGTTTCGATACAGAGGATATGCCAAGCGATGAAGAGCTTAACGATATCTTTGGCGATACCGATGATATTGAGCCCATGGAATCCATGGCCGAATCCATGTACAGCTCGGATGATGTTTTAGATGACGTCGGTGATTCTGATGATATTCCGGATGTTTTCACCGCGCCTGTGCGCTTAAAAGAGAAAAAGAAGAAAGGGGGTTTCTTTAAATTCCTTTTCTGGTTGATTGTTTTGATCGGCATTTTGGGCTCCGGTGTGCATTTTGGTCGCCCGTATGTGATGCAATATGTGCCACAAGCCGGGGACTATTATAAAATTTATGACGAATATTTCGGCATGGCTCAGGAAATGATGGGCATGAAACCGAAATTGTCTGAGATGATGCAAATTCGTGATGTGCATTCATCGCGCCGCAAAGAAGGCAATGACGATATCCTTGTGATTGCAGGTGATGTGGGCAATATTTCAGAAACCACACAGATGATTCCGCAGTTGCGTGTCTCTCTTTATGATGCGACAGATCAGGAAGTCCAGTTTGTGGTTGTTGATACCAAGGATAAAGAAGTGGCTTCTGGTGGGACAACACCGTTTGAAGCATTGATTAAAAACCCGGTATCTTCTGCGCGTCGCCTTCAGGTGACCTTTATGGAAGCTGAAATGAAATAAGCAGGCTGTTATGCTGGTGAAGGCCAGCATGACGTCTCTTTTAAAATAATCTGGATCAGCTCTAGATTTGTTTCTTGACCTTTTTGCTCAACTATCCCACTTATAGTCCATTCCAAGGGGTGCTGCTTGGCTGAGAGTTTGCGTGTTTGCAAACAACCCTTAGAACCTGATCCGGGTCGTTCCGGCGTAGGGATGGACGCAATTTCCCCTAACTGCCTTTCTCCCGGATCTCCTTATGTATTATTTTTAGGAGATCCCTAAATCATGACCAAGCTTGATGTGACTACCGGTTCACTGCCGGGTTCTGAGAAAGTATTTTTTGGCTCTGACAGCCATGAAGATGTCAGCGTTGCCATGCGCTGTATCCACCTTGAAGGTGGTGAGCGCCCTGTGGTGGCCTATGATACGTCCGGTCCTTATTCGGACCCCAATGCTAAAATCGATATTCATAAAGGTTTGGCACCTATGCGCCGCCAATGGATTTTGGATCGCGGTGATGTGGTTGAATATGAAGGCCGTGATGTAAAGCCGGAAGATAACGGCCTTAAAAGTGAGGGCGATCAGCCCGGTGTGGAACCTTTCCCACGCGGTGATCTCAAACCTTTAAAATCAAAAAATGGTGAAGCGGTGACGCAGTTGGCTTATGCGCGCCGTAACATCGTGACACCAGAAATGGAATATGTCGCCATTCGCGAAAATGAAGGCCGCAAGGAAGCTTACCTGCGCGATGGTGAGCCTTTTGGTGCAGAAATTCCTGATGTTTGTACAGGTGAGTTTGTGCGCTCTGAAATTGCGCGCGGTCGTGCGGTTTTAGTCTCAAACGTAAACCACCCTGAATTAGAGCCGATGATCATCGGGCGTAACTTCCTGACGAAGATTAACGCCAATATTGGTAACTCTGCGGTGACATCCTCTGTGGCTGAAGAAGTTGATAAGATGGTCTGGTCCACGCGCTGGGGTGCAGATACGGTGATGGATCTTTCCACAGGCACCGATATCCACAATATCCGCGAATGGATTTTGCGCAATTCCCCTGTGCCGATTGGGACAGTGCCGATCTATCAGGCCTTGGAAAAGTGCGGCGGTATTGCTGAAGACCTGACATGGGAAATCTTTCGCGACACCTTGATTGAACAGGCTGAACAGGGTGTGTCTTACTGGACCATTCACGCAGGCCTTTTGTTGGAACATGTACCGCTTACAGTCAACCGTGTAACGGGTATTGTATCTCGTGGTGGCTCCATCATGGCGAAATGGTGCTTGCATTATCACAAGCAGAATTTCCTGTGGGATCATTTTGATGATATCTGTGATATTGCCAAACAATATGATGTGGCGATTTCATTGGGTGATGGCTTGCGCCCGGGCTCTATTGCCGATGCCAATGATGAGGCTCAATTTGCAGAATTGCGCGCCCTTGGTGAGTTGCAGAAAAAATGTATGAAACATGATGTGCAATGTTTCATCGAAGGCCCCGGTCACGTACCGATGCATAAGATCAAAGAAAATATGGACCTTCAGTTAGAGGTTTGTGACGAAGCGCCGTTTTATACGCTTGGTCCTCTTGTGACTGATATCGGTGCAGGCCATGACCATCTTGCCTCTGCCATTGGCGCTGCGATGATCGGTTGGTACGGTTGTGCCATGTTATGTTACGTGACACCAAAAGAACACCTCGGTCTGCCAAATCGTGATGACGTAAAAGAAGGTGTGATGGCTTATAAAGTGGCAGCACATGCGGCTGATTTGGCAAAAGGCCATCCCGGTGCACGCCTGCGCGATGATGCCATGAGTAAGGCACGTTTTGAGTTCCGCTGGAAAGATCAGTTCAATCTGGCCTTGGATAGCGAAAAGGCCTTGTCCTTCCATGATGAGACTTTACCGGCAGAAGGCGCGAAGATCGCTCATTTCTGCTCCATGTGCGGGCCAAAATTCTGCTCTATGCGCATCAGCCATGAAGTCAAAGAGGCTGCCCAGCAGGGTATGGATGAAATGGCAGAGAAGTTTAAGAAAGAAGGCGGCGAGATTTATAAAAAGATTGATGCGGCTCAATAAAGCTCTTAAATTTTAAAAAATGATAAGGTTGTCCTTTTGGGGCGACCTTATTTTTTTGCCTGAACAAAAACGGCGGTATTTCAGCCAGACCAAGCGTAATATCCATAAGGTTTTCATAAAATCAAATAAGGCAAATAAAGGCAGAATCCGCTCATAATGCTGCCTAAATTTGATCTCATATTACTAAACATGGAAAGAACGGTGGGTTGAAGAGCATTCCCCCTCTCGATAAGCCCAAGTATCGAGATCGCCCTCTAAAGCGGTTACTAGTTCAACATTCGCTCTTCAAAATGTCGCTTCTGACCAAATTAAATTAATCATGCTAGAATTCTAAATCATCCTCGGACTTGCCCTCCGGGGATGATTTGTTTTAACAATAGCAGGGCTCATAATAGGGGGAAAGTACATGGCATCTTTTACAGGACAGGATCTGGTCTGTATCCGTGGGGAACGCCTTGTCTTTGCAAAACTGGATTTCACCCTTGAAAGTGGCGGTTGCCTCACCCTTATTGGTCATAATGGGGCGGGTAAATCGTCTCTCTTGCGCATGATGGCAGGCTTGTTAAGCCCCGCAAGTGGCGTGATGAGCTGGGAAGGAGAACCCGTTTCACAAGATATGGATGAACACCGCGAGCGTTTGCATTATGTAGGACACCATGATGCCATCAAACCTGTTTTGAGTGTGGAAGAAAATCTTAAATTCTGGGCAGGTTTGCGCAGTGATGCCTCAAAAGCCCAAGCCAATTTTAAAGAAGCGCTGGATATTTTCTCAATCGGTCACTTAATTGATGTGCCGGGGCGTTTTTTATCAGCCGGGCAAAAACGCCGCGCTAACCTTGCGCGTATTATCGCCTCAAAATCACCGCTGTGGTTATTGGATGAACCAACCACCGCGCTTGATAAAGAATCCATTAAAAAGCTCGAAGATGTAATTGAAGCGCACCGTGAAAAAGGCGGTATGGTCGTGCTTTCCACACATTCTGATATGAATATCAAAGACCAGCAGGTTTTAAACGTCGGTGATTTTACAGCCGCGCGCGGGCATGAAAGTGCCTCGCTTTTGGCAGAGGGGATATAAGAGTATGGGACGTTTCATTTCAATCGTTCGACGCGACCTGCGTCTTGCCCTGCGCCAAGGCAGTGACAGTGTCATGGTGGTGATGTTCTTCGTACTCACCGTTGTGCTCTTTCCCTTTGGCATTGGCCCAGAAGGCAATATTCTTGCCCGCGTGGCAAGCGGGGTGATTTTTGTAGCGGCCCTTTTGGCCTCAATGCTGTCGTTGGAGCGCCTGTTTCAAACCGATTATGAAGATGGCTCGCTTGAGCTTTTGACGCTCTCGCCCCTGCCTTTAGAAGTGATTGTGCTGGCAAAAATTACTGCACATTGGTTGACCACGGGCTTACCCTTGATGATTGCCTCGCCTTTGCTGGCTGTGCTGATGAATATGGATAGCAATGGCTTTTCCATGTTGATGCTGGCCTTGTTGCTTGGCACACCTGTACTCAGCCTAATCGGGGCTATTGGGGCTGCACTTGTTTTAGGCTCGCGTCGTGGTGGGGTGTTGATTTCGCTTTTGGTTTTACCACTTTTTGTCCCGGTGCTGATTTTCGGTGTGGGCCTGATTGAAGCGGCCATTGGCGGTTTTGCAGTGAAGTCCCAAATCCTGATACTGTCCGGTATCTTGTTTGCTTGTCTCGCGCTTTGCCCGTTTGCTGCGGCTGCGGCCGTCAGACAATCGGTAGAATAATCACCAATATTGGGCAATGAGTTCGGGCTTGGTGAACACTACATTCATGGCATATTGGGTCTGGATATATTTACCTTCAGGCAAGAGCTGAGGCAGGCTGCCATCTTCTTTAGGGATATAGACCTCATAGCCACAGGCGCGCACACAGTCATAGAGGTCTTTTTGATGATATCCCATGGCTTCAAGCGCACTTGGGTTCAGCTCGCAGGCGATGAAATCAATCTGTCCGATCTTCAACACATTCTGGCTGGCAGAGAGGATTTTAACCTCAGCGCCTTCCGTATCAATCTTGGCAAGTTTGACTTTTCGAATGCGGTTGCTTTGCAGCAAGGACATGAGTGTGCGTGAGTGCACCGGGCGCTGGGTCGGGTTTTCTCGCGATTTCTGATTAAACTCATGGGTTCCCGGGTCCCATAAAGAATGCCCACCATCATTATCGGCATTAAAGAAAATCTGGCTTTCGCCATTTTCATCAGAGATGATGCCCTTCACCAGCTCCACATGGTCAAACCCATTAAGAGAGATGTTATGCTCAAAGGCTTGGTGATTTTCAGCCATGGGCTCAACAGAAATGCCTTTGCCTTCAGCCCCGACCAGATGCCCGGCTAAAACCGAGAAAAACCCCACATGGGCACCGATGTCTAAAAAAGTATCGCCGCTTCTTAAAACGCGCAAAAATAAAAAGAGCAGTTCCGGCTCATAGACATTGTTTTTGTTCAGGCAATTCAGAATATGGTTCTGACTCATCTGATCCGTATCAAACAGAAATTTCAGATGATGGTCTTTATTCTGATGATTGATGACAAAATCAAATGGAACCTTAGTCATGTTAGCCCTGCACCCATGGAAGGTTTGCAACTTTCCAACCATTCACCTGACCACGGTGACGCTCTTCATTGGGGTCACCTTCAAAACCGCCTGCGATATTATAGGCGGTTTTAAAACCAGCCGCCGTTAAGGCAATGGCTGCATATTTAGAACGTACACCAGAGCGACAGAGCATGAGCAGTTCGGCCTCTTTATTGGCAACCAGCTTTGCAACATCTTCAACGAAATTCTCGTTAGAAACCCCACCGGGGAAACGGTTCCATTCCACCAGCAGATGCTCTTTTTTGAGGGAGGAAAGATCAACCTGACCGACCCAGGCCCATTCAGCCTCGGTGCGTACATCAATCAAGATGGCCTCAGGTGAGTTTTGGAGAATTTTCCAAGCTTCTTTTGGGCTGATGTCGCCAGCATATTCTTCAGACACGTTTCTTTTTCCTCATTTATCAAACGGATCGCTTATCCCTCTTTTACCATCTGTTTTGCTTTACGGCAAAAGATATGGTTAGATAATAAAAAGGGAGGCTATCATGGTTGATCTATCGCTTTCTTACGATCTGGATTTTAATGATCTTTATCATCGAGACGGCTTGTTAAAAATCGATGCCTTATTCAGGGATTGGGTCAATCATTATCAACCCGCACTTGCTCAGCGTTTAAAGGCTGCACGACTTGCCCCTGATCAATTATCCAAAGCAGAAACATCCGGCTTGATCTTATCACTGGCCCCGCATCTAGATAGCTTTATCGCCCATCTCTTTCAGATTGAAGAGAGCGTGGGGCAGGAAACGTCCGACCATCTTGACTTTGATGCCTATATTGAATGTCGGCGTAAATTCATTCAACGAAAAGCCATCAAAGCCTATTCAAAAGAAGACGCTATCCGCTTTGATGGCAAGGCCTTGGAAAAAGAGCTCGGCGGCCCGTTTGATGATGTGGCATTTGCCAAGCTGGTTATAGGTTGGCTTGAGAATGAAGAAGCCCATCAAGATAAGTTAGAGGCCGCCACAAAATATGCAGCATGGGCCTATCACACCAAGGCTTTCCCACAAAGTAAGCTCTTTTGGGTGGCGGGGAAAACCGATTATGACAACCTGATCACCTCAGGCCCCATTAGCCCCCGCGATGGGTTTAAGCTCAGTGATGAAGGATGTTCGCGCACAGAGGCTATGGCTGAAGCGTCTTATTGTGTGCATTGTCATGAGCGCAACCGTGATAGCTGTTCTAAAGGGCTGTTTGTTAAAAAGACACAAGTGATTGATCAAAACCCGCTGGGTGTCGCCTTAAATGGCTGTCCGCTTGAAGAGATGATCTCTGAAATGCATGTGGCAAAACTGGGTGGGCATTTTATTGCAGCGGTTGCTATTGCCTGTGTGGATAACCCCATGTTGGCAGGCACAGGCCATCGTATTTGCAATGATTGTATGACGGCCTGTATCTATCAAAAACAGGACCCGGTTGAAATTCCCAAGGCGGAAACCCGTTTTTTAAAAGATGTCCTTGCCTTGCCGTGGGGCTTTGAAATTTATAGTCTGCTGACCCGCTGGAACCCGTTTCATATGGAACGCCCCATTCCCAAAGAGCCAAGTGGGCGCAAGGTGTTGGTCGTGGGATTAGGTCCTGCTGGCTATACCTTATCCCATCATTTGATGAATGACGGTCATGATGTGATCGCAATCGACGGGTTAAAGATTGAGCCGTTGCCGGAGCATATTTCAGGGGTGGATGAAGCAGGCAAGCGCCATGGGTTTAAGCCGATTTATGATGTGGAAAATTTGCGCGAAGATTTATCCAACCGCACCATGGCAGGGTTTGGCGGGGTGGCGGAATATGGCATTACGGTGCGCTGGGATAAAAATTACCTCAAAATCATCCGCTTGTTGTTAGAGCGGCGAAAAGCTTTTGCCATGTTTGGCGGGGTGCGTTTTGGCGGCACACTCACTCCAGCCGATGCTTTTAACATGGGGTTTGACCATATTGCCTTATGTGCAGGTGCTGGTGCGCCCACGGTTTTAGATATCCCCAATAATCTCGCCATGGGAGTGCGCCAAGCTTCAGACTTTTTGATGGGGCTGCAATTAGGGGGGGCAGCGCGTGAGACTTCCATTTCGAATTTAACGCTCCGTTTGCCTGTGGTGGTGGTTGGTGGCGGGCTCACCGCCATTGATGCCTGCACGGAAAGTCTGGCTTATTATCCGGTGCAGGTGGAAAAATTCTTATCGCGCTATGAGGTTTTGTGTGAGGAATTAGGCCAAGAGGTAGTGGAACAATTCTGGAGTGATCAGGACCGTGAAATTGCTGAAGAGTTCATCACCCATGCCAAGGCCTTGCGCGTAGAAAAACAAAAGGCCCATCCTGATGTTTTAGGCCTGTTGCAAGGCTGGGGCGGGGCGCAAGTTGCTTATCGCAGACGCATGCAAGATGCCCCGAGTTATCGCCTGAATGCCGATGAGGTCAGCCATGCCTTAAGAGAAGGTATTCACTTTCATGATCTCGTTTCTCCAACGGCGGTGGAGGTGGATGATTATGGTCACGCTAAAGCCTTGCGTCTTAAACATCAGGTTCGAGGTGAAAATGGGGCTTTAACACCCAGCGGGCAAGAAATCACCATGGCGGCGCGCACCATCCTTGTTGCAGCGGGAACCAAACCCAATACGGTCCTTGCCCGAGAATGCTTTGATGCAGGCTTAAAGCTTGAAGGGAAATATTACCGCGCGTTGAATGAAAAGGGCGAGCCCGTACAGCCTGAACAAACACCAAAGCCTGATCAGGCTTATATGTTGGCCCATATAGAAAATGATGGGCGGGCAATAAGTTATTTTGGTGATCTTCACCCCAGTTTTGCCGGTAATGTGGTGAGTGCCATGGCCAGTGCGAAACGGGGGTATCCGGTTATTACGAAAACAATGGCGGGCTTAAAGAAAAGCAAGGCGGAAACACCTGCGCTGATTGCCCGATTAAATGAAGAACTTCGCGCCCGTGTGGTTGAAGTTATCCGCCTTACCCCAACCATTGTGGAAGTGGTGATTAAAGCGCCCATGGCAGCGCGAAAATTTCAGCCCGGACAATTTTTTCGCCTGCAAAATTTTGAGGCCCATGCGCGCAAAAGAGCAGATGGCACCTTGTTATCTATGGAGGGGTTGGCCTTAACGGGGGCAGAGGTGGATGTGGAAAAAGGTCATATCTCTCTTATTGTTTTAGAGATGGGCGGCTCAAGTAATCTTTGTGCCACGCTTAAACCAAATGAGCCTGTCACCTTGATGGGGCCAACAGGCATGCCAACCGAAATCCCTGAAGGAGAAGCCGTGTTATTAGCCGGAGGGGGGCTTGGAAATGCGGTGTTGTTTTCCATCGGGCAGGCCATGCGGGCCAAGGGGTGCCGCGTACTTTATTTTGCAGCTTATAAAACCGCGCAAGATCGCTATCATGTGGAAAATATTGAAAAGGCTGCTGATTGTATTATCTGGTGCTGTGATCAGGCCCCGGGTTTTAAAGTGGGGCGTGATCAGGATTTTACCTTTGTGGGTAATGTGGTGCAGGCCATGAAAGCTTATCATGAGGGAAAGCTGGGGTTGGGCCCCATTTCACTGGGTGAGGTGGATCGTATCATTGCCATTGGTTCAGACATGATGATGCGCGCAGTGGCCCAAAGCCGCCATGAGGTGTTGAAGGGCTGTTTTAACGAGCATCATATGGCAATTGGTTCTATTAATTCGCCCATGCAATGTATGCTCAAAGAGATTTGCGCCCAATGTCTGCAAAAACAGATTGATCCTGAAACGGGCAAGGAAAAGGTCGTGTTTTCTTGCTTTAATCAAGACCAAAATTTAGATCATGTGGCTTTTGATGTGTTGCGCACACGTTTAAACCAAAATAGCTTACAGGAAAAACTCACCAAGCTGTGGATTGCACGAGGTTAGGGCGTATCAATAAAGCGCGTGCCTTTGGGCAGTTTGCTAAGGAGTTTGGGCGCAATTTCCCAGAGGTTTTTGCGGTGGGCAAGGATGCGGTTATCTTCACTATAAACCACAGGCATGTGAAAGACGGATTTGCCTTGTTCAATTTTTATGACCTGTTTGGCAAGGCGACGTCCAATATTGCCATAGTTGGGGCTAAGGCCAAGGGTTGCCCCATTTTCCACATATTTCTTAAAAGCACCGATGGAAGGGATTTTATGTTTTAGGGCAATCCTCCCCAAGGTCTCAGCCTGCGAAATCATAAAGCTATCGAGTGGAAAAAACAGTAAATCGATTTCTCTTTCACGCTCTAAAATGATGTTGAGCTGGCTTTTGATATCTTCTTTTTTTGGTTTTAAGCGAATGGGAATAATGCTGGCATCATAGATGGCAGCAATTTCTTGCATGACGGGGATGATCTCACTGCTTTGAGGCTCATAAAGATTAAAAGGAACCCCGATTTTCTTTGCCCCCATCATAGGCAAAAACAGTTCCAGAACTGAACTGTCTAAAATGCTTGGTCGGCCCAGCAGGAGTTTTTCTTGTGTGTTGATGCGATTAAGATGTGCATTAAGCAAGCCTGAAGCATTGCCAAAGGTAATCAAAGTGCCCGAAAAATCTGTTTTCTTAAGCTCTTCACGAACCTTTAAGCCATTGCGCGAGCCAAAACACAGAATGTAATCCATTTTTGCGAGCTGATCTTTCCAATCCTTGTGCAGAGCAGAGACCGTATTGCGCAGGTTTTGCTCGCTATTGATAATATGGAAAGCACTGTCTGGTTGTTGTTTTTTCAATTCATCCATAAAGCCACGATCAAAATCGGTTTGACCGCGCCAGAGCAACACCCCAACGGACAGCGGGGCGGCTTGTGCTATATTTGAAAGGAAAAAGAAGCCTGAAAAGAGTACGACTGAAAAAAAAGTTAGAAGTGTTCTCATTAGGCTCGTGTACAACTTGAATTTAGTAAAGAATTATATAATCACAGGTTTAAGTGAATTAGTAAAGTGAAATAAAATAAGATATTCACCTAGCTGTGATGGGTTGTTACGTGCAATTTCCTTTCCATATCTATAATGTTCTAATGAAGAGATTTAAATAAAAACGGGATAGTTGGATAGGTCATGGCGGTATTAAGCCTTTTTTCACCAAGACGGATTTTGGATTCCCTAGCGCATTGCCGCTTATGTCGCCAAGTCACGGGTGCTGTTTTTATTGCCATCTTGATTGTTGAAGGCGCAATCTTGATTTTTTCGGTTAATAACTTTGAGCGCGACCGTTTGCTTGAAGTAGAGCGCGAAGGCTTTGCCGTTGTGCGCGCCTGGCTCGAAATCAGCGGGGATAATCCGATCTCCCTTAATAAGATGGCCCCGATGATTGGGGGCGGCTCTGTTTTAATCTCTGCCCATGTGCGCGATGAAAAGGGAAAAGAGGTCTCTAACTTGTCGCAAAACTCTATCCTTGCACCAAAGCTTGAAACCTTTCAGGCTGAGTGGACCCCCAAAGAGCTGGGCTATCCCTATCATATCACCGCTACACTGGATAAATCAGAAATCCCCGGTCAGATAAACGCCTTTATCTGGCGCATTGTCGGGCTTGTTTTATTGATCTCGTTTTTCGTCACGGTTGTGACCATGGCAATTCTGGAACGTTTAATGCTCAGCCCCATTCGCAATTTGCGCGAAGGGATGAACAATGCCTGCGTTGATTTAACTCATCCCGAAAACCATCAAATCGAACAAAAACGCAATGATGAACTGGGCGATGTGGCGGTGGCCTATAATGATTTGCTCAGCCGCCTGTCTTCAGCCTTTAGTGAAATCCGCCTGCAACAAGATAATCTGCAACAAAACAACAGCCAGTTGGAAAATGAAGTCTCTGAGCGCACCAAAGAGCTTAATCTGGTAGTGCGCGATTTGCGCCGTGAAGCAGTTGAGCGTGAACGTGCAGAAAAAGCGCTGGATGCCTCAAACAGCCCTGTGTCATCAGAACATCTAAAGAAAATCGCTTATACCGATACGCTGACGGGTCTTGCCAATCGTGATCTGTTTATTGATCGCTGCAATCAGGTTTTACATCAGATGAAGCGCGCGGAATTAAAAGCAGCGGTCCATCTTGTGGATATTGACGGGTTTAATGCGGTGAACCAGAGTTATGGCCAACAAGCTGGTGATGCGGTGTTGCAAAGTCTGGCGGACCGTTTAGGTGCTTTAGTGCGCGATTCTGATACATTGGCGCGCCTGAGTGCAGATGAATTTGCCCTGATCCAGTTTGATATTGAGGGTAGTGATGATGCCTCTGTTTTTGCCCAACGCATGACTGAGCGTGTGAGCGAACCCATGGATTACCAAGGCGAACAGATTGATATCACCTGTTCTATCGGCATTACGCTTTTAAGTGAAGAAGACGAGTCTGTGGAAGATGTGCTTCATCATGTGGCCTTGGCGTGTCGCCGTGCAAAAGAAGATCAAGGTTCTAGCTATCATTTCTATGCTGAAGAAATGAACAAACAGGCCCTAGAGCGCCAGATTATTGAGCGTGATTTAAAAATTGCCATCCCCAATGGTGAGCTGGAAGTTTACTATCAGCCCAAACTGGATGTGAAAAACAACCGGGTGGCAGGTATGGAAGCTTTGGTGCGCTGGAACCATCCTGAGCGTGGCTTTATGCCCCCGGGACTGTTTATCCCGGTGGCAGAACGCAGCCCGCTTATTGTTTTAATTGGTGATTGGGTCTTGCGCGAGGCATGCCGTCAGGTTCGGCGCTGGCAGGCTGAGGGATTGGGCGATTTAAAGGTCGCGGTAAATGTATCTGCCGTGCAGCTCAAAGAAAACTGCATGGTGACCAATGTGCGCCAAGTCCTGCTGGAAACCGGATTAGCACCCCATTTGCTGGAACTTGAAATTACCGAAAGTGCGGTGATGGATGATGTGGAACATACCATTTCCGTGTTGGAAAATTTGCGTGATTTAGGGGTGTCCCTTTCCATTGACGATTTTGGCACAGGCTATTCCAGCTTGAATTACCTTAAACGTTTTCCGGTTAAACGCATTAAAATCGATAAGGCGTTCGTGGATGAAATCATTGATGAAACCAGCGAAGGCGTGATTGCGCGTGCGGTTGTCACCATGGGCCATAGTTTTGGTATGGAGATTACCGCAGAAGGGGTGGAAGAAGAATTCCAGCATGAATTCCTCTCTAAATTGGGCTGTGATGAAATTCAGGGCTATCTCTTTGGCAGGCCCATGCAGGCGGCAGATTTCAAAACTTTTGTGAAAGACAAGACTGCAGAGCAATTGGCAGCTGAGTAAGGACTAGACAAAACCAGTGAAAAGGCCATAATGCGCGGCGATTCTATTGCATTTGTCGCAAGGCCTTTTTTCATGACGTCTCCTAAAGAAATTTCTGTTGTTGTTCCGGTCAAAAATGAAGCGGAAAACATCCAGCCGTTGATTGAAGAAATCTGTGCGGCCTTGCAGGGAAAAGTCGATTTTGAAATCGTCTATGTGGATGATGGCAGCGATGATGCCACCCCACAAAAACTACGCGACATGCAGGCAAAACTGGATAACCTCACCATTGTGACCCATAAAGAGTCTTGTGGGCAAAGCACAGCGGTGCGCACCGGGGTGAAACATGCATCAGGGCGCGTTATTGCCACATTGGATGGTGATGGACAAAATGATCCGGCTGATATCCCCGCGCTTTATGACGAGCTTGTTAAAGATGATGCCCAAGACATGCTCTTGATGGCAGGTTGGCGCGCCAAACGTCATGATAGCGCCTTTAAACTGTGGCAATCGCGCAATGCCAATAAAATCCGCGCTGGTTTATTAGGCGATGATACGCCTGATACGGGCTGTGGCTTGAAAGTATTCACCCGCGCAGCTTTTCTTGATTTGCCGTATTTTAACCATATGCACCGTTTCTTACCGGCCTTGATGATCCGTCGCGGCGGTCGTGTGCAATCGGTCAAGGTAAACCATCGTGCGCGCGAACGTGGTGTTTCAAAATATGGCATGTGGAACCGCCTTTGGGTGGGGATTGTGGATATCATGGGGGTCATGTGGTTGCAGTCGCGCGGTAAAGTGCCTGTGATTGTCCCCCAGGATAAAGCATGAATTATAAGCTCTTCATAAAGGGGCTTCTTTTCCTGTGTGCCTTGGCAGCCGGGGCTTATCTTTTGTCCCAAGGGATGGATGAAAGCTGGATTGATAGCTATGTACGCGGTCAGGGCTTAAAGGGCTGGATTATCTTTATCTCCCTTGGTGGTTTGTTGGCGGCTTTTGGCTTTCCCCGTCAAATCCTATCGTTCATGGGGGGCTATGCCTTTGGCATTGTCAAGGGCACGACCATTGCAGTGCTGGCAACTGTGACCGGTTGCGTGATGACCTTTTTCTTTGCGCGTTTTTTAGGTCGTGCTTTTGTAAAGCGCAAATTCCCGCGCAAGATCAAACGCATTGATGATTTCTTGGCTGAAAATCCCTTTACCATGACCTTGCTGATCCGGCTTTTACCGGCTGGCAGTAACGTTGCCACCAATGCCGCAGCTGGTGTCTCAGGTGTTAACCCGCTTGCGTTTATCATTGGCTCCATGGTGGGCTATATCCCGCAATCACTTGTTTTTGCACTGGCGGGCAGCGGGGTTGAGCTAAACCCACAATGGTCCATTGCACTTAGTGTGATTCTTTTCATTGTCTCAGGCGTTTTGGGGGTGTATCTCTATCGTCGCTATCGCCATGGTAAAACCTTGGGCCGCGATATTGAAACGGCGCTGACAGGTGATGCAGAAAAAGCCGAAGAGATTGTTGAATCCTCACAATCGTCATCCCGCACGAAAAAAAGCGGGGTCTTTTAAGATCACATAGTGGCCTGCTTGGGCAGGCATGACGAGAAATAGATGCTGCAAAAACACTGGTCTCCTATCACCTTTACATTGCTCTGGCTTGTGCTGGTTGCAACAGCTGTTTTAACACGCCCGGCCTTGCCTGTGGATGAAACACGCTATTTGGCTGTGGCGTGGGAGATGTGGTTGCGTGGTGATTTTATTGTGCCTCACCTGAATGGCGAGACCTATAGCCATAAGCCGCCGCTTTTATTCTGGATTATGAATTTGGGTTGGGCCGTCTTTGGGGTGAATGACTGGTGGCCGCCAATGGTCGCCCCGCTCTTTGCTTTGGCTTGTCTGTTTCTCACACGTGCTATGGCGCAAAAACTCTGGCCTGAAGAAAAACTCATTGCGGACCTTTCTCCGATCATTTTGCTCGGCGCGGTTTTTTGGACGATTTTCACCACCGTAACCATGTTTGATATGTTGGTTGCCGCTTGCACCCTTTGGGGCTTACTTGGCCTTTTAATGGTATGGCGCGATGGTGATCAAAAAGGCTGGTGGTTTTTAACATTGGCAATCGGCGTTGGGGTTTTGGCAAAAGGTCCGGTGATTTTGCTGCAAATCCTGCCCATTGCCTTGCTCTTGCCCTTGTGGGATGTGGAGCGGCGCATTGAAAATCGCAAAAAATGGTATCGCAATATTCTTCTCTCAGTCCTTGGTGGCGCGGTGATCGCACTGGCATGGGCTGTTCCTGCGGGGATTCTGGGTGGGGAAGAATATCGTGATGCTATTTTCTGGGGCCAAACGGCGGGACGGGTGGTGAAGTCCTTTGCCCATGCGCGGCCTTGGTGGTGGTACCTCGCTGTTATTGGTCCCTTATTGTTACCTTGGGTTATTTGGCCCATTCTTTGGAAAGCGGCCTGGCAGGGCGGTAAAAACCTGCTTGGGCAAGCCCAAGTGCGTTTTTGTATCTTGTGGTTTGTGCCGATCTTTTTTGCTTTCTCGCTTATCAGTGGCAAGCAGTTGCATTACCTTTTGCCGATCTTCCCTGCCTTTGCCTTTATGCTGGCACGTCTTTTGGTGAAAGAGGATACCAAAGTCAGCCGCGTGGGGCGTATCGTTCCGGCAGGCTTTGTTATTATCCTTGGCTTGGCTGTTTTGGTTGCACCTTATCTGGGGATCAAGAAATTCCCCACTTGGGCGCTTGAACTGCCGACTTACTGGATGGCTCTGCCGATCCTTTGTGGGCTTTATGTTGTGACCCAAAAGCTGAAAACCCAATGCGGGGCGATTTTAAGCTTAACATCCATGATGACCGCTTTGGTGGTTGCCATTCATCTGGTGATGGCGCCCTATTTGGGGGCAGCTTTTGACCTTAAAGACATGTCGCTTAAGATTAAAGACATGCAGGATGAGGGCTATGACGTGGCCTTCATGGCGAAATATCATGGTACGTTTCAGTTTCTGGGGCGTCTTGAAAAACCCATTGCCGAACTATCAACAACACGCGGGCATAACCTAAATGAATGGCTGGCTGCTCACCCTAAAAGCAAGGTGATTACCCTGTGGAAACAGGCAGCGCCTGATCATGTGGCAGTGGAGTATGTGCAGAATTTTCGCAACAATAACTTCATTATTTTTGATGTGGAAAAGCTTAATGGTGCGCATGAGTTGCTAAACCGGCGTGGCAAAGCAAAATAACAGGCGATTGCTGCGCTGCACCATGCAGTTTTCCTGAAAAAAACGTGATTCACCGCTTGACAGTTTGAGCCTGTGAAATTAACTCTGTTAGCACTCGAACCTAACGAGTGCTAATCTGACTCGTTTGGGTCATCCACTTTGGTGAATATCACGGAGTTAAATACTATGAAATTTCGTCCTTTGCACGACCGCGTTCTCGTAAAACGTCTGGAGCAAGAAACGAAAACTGCTGGCGGGATCATCCTTCCAGAAGCTGCACAAGAAAAACCATCTGAAGGTGAAGTTGTTGCTGTTGGTTCTGGCGTACGCGCTGACAACGGTGAGTTCGTTGCGCTTGACGTTAAAGCGGGCGATCAAATCCTCTTTGGTAAATGGTCTGGTACAGAAATCAAGGTTGACGGTGAAGACCTGTTGATCATGAAAGAAACAGACATCATGGGTGTGATCGAGAAGTAATTCTCTCCATCCATCATTCTACTTATTAATTGACTGCTTAAAATAAGGGTCTAGCTACATGTCTAAAGAAATTAAATTCGGCACAGAAGCTCGTGCTAAAATGCTCGAAGGCGTTGACATTCTTGCCAACGCTGTAAAAGTAACACTCGGTCCAAAAGGTCGTAACGTTATTCTTGATAAGTCTTTTGGCGCACCACGCGTCACAAAAGACGGTGTTTCTGTTGCTAAAGAAATCGATCTGGAAGACAAGTTCCAGAACATGGGCGCACAGATGATCAAAGAAGTTGCCTCTAAAACAGCTGATCTGGCTGGTGATGGTACAACAACTGCGACAGTTCTGGCACAAGCCATCGTTCGTGAAGGTACAAAAGCGGTTGCTGCGGGCATGAACCCAATGGATCTGAAACGTGGTATCGACACAGCTGTAACAGCCGTTGTTGCAGACGTTAAAAGCCGCTCTAAGCCAGTTGCGACAAACGAAGAAGTTGCACAAGTTGGTACAATCTCTGCAAACGGTGAAAACACTGTTGGTGATTTGATTGCACAAGCTATGGAAAAAGTGGGTAACGAAGGCGTTATCACTGTTGAAGAAGCTAAAGGTCTGGACACAACTCTTGACGTTGTTGAAGGTATGCAGTTTGACCGTGGTTACACATCTCCTTACTTCGTCACAAACTCTGAGAAAATGATCTGTGAGTTGGACAACCCGTACATCTTGGTTAACGAAGGCAAACTGACGTCACTTCAGCCAATGTTGCACCTGCTTGAAGGTTCTGTTCAAGCCTCTCGTCCATTGTTGATCATCGCTGAAGATATCGAAGGCGAAGCGCTTGCAACTCTGGTTGTAAACAAACTGCGTGGCGGCCTGAAGGTTGCTGCAGTTAAAGCGCCTGGTTTTGGTGATCGTCGCAAAGCAATGTTGCAAGACATCGCTATTTTGACAAACGGTCAGTTGGTTTCTGAAGAGCTTGGCATCAAGCTGGAAGAAGTGACACTTGAAATGCTTGGTACGGCCAAGTCTGTTGTGATCACTAAAGAAGAAACAACAATCGTTGAAGGCGCTGGCGACAAAGACGATATCGTTCAACGTTGCAACCAAATCAAGGCGCAAACAGAAGAAACAACTTCTGAATACGACCGTGAAAAACTGCAAGAGCGTCTGGCTAAATTGGCTGGCGGTGTTGCTGTTATCCAAGTTGGTGGTGCAACAGAAATCGAAGTTAAAGAACGCAAAGACCGCGTTGACGATGCGCTGCACGCAACACGCGCTGCTGTTGAAGAAGGCATCATCTCTGGTGGTGGTACAGCTCTATTGTATGCTGTTCGCGCCCTTGAAGGTGTTGAAGGCGACAATGCTGACCAAAAAGTTGGTGTAGACATCATCCGTCGTGCGCTTCAATCGCCAATCCGTCAGATCGCTGAAAACGCTGGTCACGATGGTGCGGTTGTTTCTGGTAAGCTGCTTGAAGGCACTGATCCAAAAACTGGCTTTAACGCACAAACAGGTGAGTATACTGACCTTGTTGCAGCTGGTGTTATCGATCCGGTTAAAGTTGTTCGTACAGCTCTGCAAGATGCGGCTTCTGTGGCTGGCTTGTTGATCACAACTGAAGCTATGGTTGCTGATAAGCCTGAGGCTGCTGGCGCGGCTGCTGCACCTGCAATGCCTGACATGGGCGGCATGGGCGGCATGGGTGGTATGGGCTTCTAAGCCAAACCAACCAGTAAGCTATAAAGCTATTAAAGAGGGTCGCACTTTTAGGTGCGGCCCTTTTTTTGTGTCCCCCTGTCATACTGGCGAGGCTAGTATCCAGTTGTGTGGTAAATCGCTCGGGGCAGGCAGCTACGTTTTTCATTTGCAGCCCTCTTTTGCCTCTGATATAACATCTCCAAGTTTACGTTAACGTAAAGGTAAAGTGATTAAGGAGACGATGATGGACGTTAAAGGTTTAGGTGCGATTGTAACGGGTGCAGCTTCTGGTTTGGGTGAAGCAACCGCGCGCAAGCTTGCTGCACAAGGTGCAAAAGTTGCGATTTTTGATATGAATGTGGAAGCTGCGCAAAAAGTAGCCGATGAAATTGGCGGCATTGCGGTTGAATGTAACGTGGCTGATGCTGCCAGTGCTGAGGCTGCTTTTGCAACCGCGCGTGAAGCCCATGGGGTCGCCCGTATTGTGGTTTCTTGTGCGGGGATTGCACCGGCTTCCAAAATCGTTGGTCGCAATGGCGCGCATGATCTTGATCTGTTTTCCAAGGTGATCAATGTCAATTTGATCGGCACGTTTAATATGTCTCGTCTGGCTTGTGCCGATATGATTGCACAAGACCCTGTAAATGATGAAGAGCGCGGCGTTGTGATCAACACGGCATCAATTGCATTTGCCGATGGTCAAATCGGTCAGGCGGCTTATGCGGCTTCAAAAGGGGGTGTGGCCTCGTTGACTTTACCCATCGCGCGTGAAATGGCCCCAAAAGGTGTGCGTGTGATGACGGTTGCGCCGGGTATTATGGCAACGCCAATGTTGTTGGGCATGCCTGAAGAGGTGCAAGAGGCGTTGAATAAATCAGTGCCTTGTGGTCGCATGGGTAAGCCGGAAGAATTTGCAAATCTGGTTAACCATATTGTTGAAAATGCCTATCTCTCTGGTGAAGTGATCCGTATGGATGGCGCACTTCGTATGGCTCCAAAATAATAAAAATGTCATTTTGCTAGGGGCTAGAATCCAGATAGGGATGCTGGTTTTTATCAGAGTGACGCAATGTGTGTTTCGCCTTGGACTCTCTTTAAAACCGTGCTAAACAGCGCGAAAGTTTTTGTCTCTAAAAGAGGTCCAAGGTGCAATACGTTTCCACACGCGGCAAAGCCCCCGCACTTTCATTTGATGATGTTCTTCTAACGGGTCTGGCCCGCGATGGCGGTCTTTACCTGCCAGAAAGCTGGCCCCAGTTTAGCGAAGATGATATCCGCGATATGCGTGGGCTATCATATGCCGATATGGCTGTGCGTGTGATGTATCCGTTCGTTGAGGGATCAATCCCCAAGGACGATTTTAACGAGCTTGTTCAAGACGCTTATAAAGAATTCGGTCATCCTTCAGTTGCGCCACTTAAGCAGCTTGATGCTGATCAGTGGGTGATGGAACTGTTTCATGGTCCCACATTGGCCTTTAAAGATTACGCCCTGCAATTGCTTGGTCGTTTGTTTGATTATGTGCTTAAAAAACGTGGTGAGAAAGTCACCATCGTTGGCGCTACATCCGGGGACACAGGCTCTGCTGCGATTGAGGCATGCCGTGATCGTGAATGTATTGATATTTTCATTATGCATCCAAAGGGCCGCGTTTCTGATGTACAGCGCCGCCAGATGACAACGATCATGTCTGAAAATGTGCATAATATTGCGGTTGAAGGCACGTTTGATGATTGTCAGGATGCGGTGAAAGCCATGTTTAACGACATGGATTTTCGCGATAAGCTCAACCTGTCTGCGGTGAACTCCATCAACTGGGCGCGCATCATGGCGCAAGTGGCCTATTATTTCTGGGCGGCTGTGCAAGTGGGGGCACCGGATCGTAAAACACGCTTTGCCGTGCCAACAGGTAACTTTGGTAATGTATTTGCCGGATATTGCGCCCAACAAATGGGCCTGCCCATTGATGGTTTTATCATCGGGTCTAACCGCAATGACATTTTGACACGCTATTTCAACACAGGCGTGATGAAGATGGAAACGGTTGAGCCCAGCCTGTCCCCTTCCATGGATATTCAAATTTCCTCTAACTTTGAGCGTTTGCTCGCCCAGCATTACGCGGGTGATGGCGCTGCTCTTGATCAGGCGCTGACAGATTTTCGCAATAACGGCGAAGTCGATTTTGGCAAAGATCGCTGGCAAGCCATGTGCAAGGATTTCACCGCACAATGTCTGGATGATGAAGAGACTAAAAAAGCGATTTCTGATTTTTATCATCAAACAGGTGAATTGCTTGATCCGCATTCTGTCATTGGCTGCGCTGTGGCCCGTGATGGCGAGAAAACCGATGCGGTGACCGTGGCCCTTGCCACTGCCCATCCTGCAAAATTCCCAGCCGCTGTTAAAGAGGCAAGTGGTGTTCATCCTGATCTGCCAGAACGTCTATCTGATCTGTTTGATCGTGATGAGCGTTTTGATGTGCTGGAAAATGATCTTGATGGCATCAAGGCTTATATTGAAGAGACATTAGCGTAAATGACAGTTCGCGTAACAACGTTGGATAACGGTCTTCGCATCGTTTCTGACCATATGGCTTCTGTGCAATCGGTTTCACTAGGCGCATGGGTTGAGGTTGGTGCACGTCATGAGGACCCGCAGGTAAACGGAATTTCCCACCTGCTGGAACATATGGCGTTTAAAGGCACAAAAAAACGCACCGCCTTGCAATTGGCTGAAGAGATCGAGAATGTTGGCGGCCATATCAATGCCTATACGTCACGCGAAAACACAGCCTATTATGCCAAGGTGTTAAAAGAAGATACCGCCCTTGCAGTAGATGTTATTGCGGATATTTTGCAGAACTCCCTTCTGGATGAAGAAGAGCTGGAGCGCGAACGCAATGTGATTTTGCAAGAAATCCATCAGGCCAATGATACGCCGGATGATATTATCTTCGATCACTTTCAAAAGATTGCCTATCCTGACCAAGCCATGGGTCGCCCTGTTTTAGGCGAAGCTGAGATCATTCGCACCATGTCGCGCGATAAGGTTTTATCTTATATGCAGGATAATTATTCAGCCTCTAAAATGGTTTTTAGTGCGGCTGGTAATATTGATCATGATGAATTGGTCGCATTGGTTGGTGAAAAATTCCAATCCCTTCCAAAAGACACAGCCCTTTCAGCAGACCCAACCCGTTATGTCGGCGGGACCTTTATTGAGAACCGCCCAAGTCTGGAGCAGGTCCATGTGGTAGCCGGGTTTGATGGGATTCGTTATGACGATCCGCAGTTCTATTCTTTATCAGTAATGTCCACTTTGTTTGGTGGGGGCATGTCATCGCGCCTGTTTCAGGAAATTCGTGAAAAGCGCGCTTTGGTGTATTCCATCTATAGCTTTGTCTCTGCCTATGATGATGGCGGCATGCTGGGTATTTATGCGGGAACGGGCGCGGAAGAAACAAAAGAGCTCTTGCCTGTGTTGGTGGATGAGATCAGAAAAGTCTGTGAGACTGTTAGCGAAGAAGAAGTCTTGCGCTCACGTGCTCAGCTTAAATCCAGTATTTTGATGTCACTGGAAAGCACGTCAACACGTTGTGAGCAATTGGCACGCCAGATGATTGTTTTCAAACGTCCCATCACGGTTGAAGAAGTGGTCGAGAAAATCGATGCCATTGATGCACAAGCGGTGATGGAGGTCTCTCAACGGGTCTTTTCAAGCACACCGACTTTAGCAGCCATTGGCCCGATTGAAGAGCTTCCTGAATTTAAGATTTAAGAATGAGCAACACCCCTTTTAAGATAAATCTTAAGGGGTGTTTTGTTATTTCTTAACCGCCATCCAGACCCCAAGGCTGGCTACTGCCATACCGATAAGTGCGGCGAGCCCAAGTGTTTCATCAAATAAGAAGAAAGCTTCAAGGGCGGTGACGGGTGGCACCATGTAAAACAGGCTGGCAACTTTTGAAGCCTCGCCCTGTTTGATCATCCACATTAACAGTGAAATGGCACCAAAAGACGGCATAAAGATCAGCCAGAACAGGGCAAAGATAAACTGTCCTGTCCATTGCACCGCCATAGTTTCAAAACTGACAGCCGCAATGCTATAGAGCAAGGCTGCGGCACAATATTGAATGAAAGTGCCACTCATAAGCGGCATGTCGGTGCAGTATTTTTTCTGATAAAGTGAACTTGCTGTAATGCTCAGCACAGCAAAAAAGGCGGCAACCACGGCCCAAGGGCCAAAACCGTCAAAAAGATTGTTGCTTGCCAGATCAAGTTTCTCACTAAGCACCAGCACAATCCCCGCTAGACCAAGACTTAGGCCCAGCCATTGGACGGGTTTAACTTTTTCACCTAAAACAGGTTGGGCGGCAAAGGCGGTCAGCAAAGGTTGAAGCCCGGCAATGAGCGCCGCCAAACCTGAGGGCATGCCCAGTTTAATGGCGGTAAAAACTCCACCGAGATATCCGCAATGGATCAAAACACCGGATAAGGCCACATGGGAGCTGAGCTTCCATGAAGACGGCCATGATTTTTTAAGAACGAGCAAGACCACCAGCAAGATCGCACTGGTGATGGTCATGCGGATAAAGAGAAATGTATAAGGCTCGGCAAACGGTAGGCCGAGCTTGGCCCCGATGAAGCCTGTGCTCCATAAAAAAACAAACAGGATGGGGATGTAGCGGGTCAAAGCTCGATATTCGCCACTTCACGATACAGGTTTTGCAAACAGCCTGCTGCTTCTGCATTACCTTCTTTGTGACGGTTTTCTAAAACCCGAATGCAGGCTTCAGCCACTGCTTGAACTTCGCTTGTATCGAGCTCATTAAAGAACAGTTGTGGATTGGTTCTTAAGCCGAGAATAAATGGGTTAGACATGAGACCTTGCAACTCCTTTCGTGTTTCGCTCGCCAATCTATGTTTTTTTGCAGCAAAAAGAAAGTTTCATATGACATTTGCTTGTAAATTTTATGGGTGCTGCTTAATCTTCATAAAAATAATCTGATATAAGGAGAAGATCGTGACTGTTGAGATTTATACAAAAGATAACTGCATGTTTTGCAAAAAAGCCAAAGAGCTTATGAAGGAAAACGATGTAGCCTATAAAGAAATTGATGCAGGCACAGTCGCTGCTTTTAAAAAAATGCAAGATCGCCTACCCGGTGTGAGCACGGTTCCCCAGATCATTATTGATGGGCACCATATTGGCGGATTTGATGTGTTAGAAGCTCATCAAAATGCAATTTTCAAAAAATATCATTCAAATAAGAAACTGGAGGAACCTGTGAAATTTAAAGGCAGCAATACGGAAAAAAATATCCTTAAGGCTTTCGTCGGGGAATGTGTGGCGCGCATGCGCTATACGTTTTTTGCTTCTAAGGCCAAGAAAGAAGGCTATGTGCAAATCTCTCATGTGTTTGAAGAAACAGCTGATCAGGAAAAAGCCCATGCCAGTCGCCTCTATAAGTTTTTAGAAGGCCGTGAAGTTAAGATCACCGAGACTTTTCCTGCCGGTGGCAATGGCACGACAGAAGAAAACTTGCGTGATGCAGCAGGGGGTGAGCAGCACGAACATGAGCATATGTATCCCGAGTTTGCCCGCATTGCGCGCGATGAAGGCTTTAGCGAGATTGCGGACGTTTTTGAAAACATCGCGATTGCTGAACAACAACATGGCAAACGTTTCTTGGAGCTGGCTGAAAATATCAAGAATGAGCAGGTCTTTGTGCGCAAAGAATCCCATAAATGGCGTTGTCGCAATTGCGGCTTTGTCCATGAAGGCGAAGAAGCCGTTGATAAATGTCCAGCATGCGCGCACTCAAAAGCCTATTTTGAGCTGTTAGGCGAGAATTGGTAAGATAACCCCTACTTGTTTTATGGTCATTTCTCTTTTATCATAGGTAAAAAAGGTAAGAGAGAAATGATACGTTTGTTTATAGCCACCCTTTTATTGATAAACGGGTTTGGCAGCCTTGCTTATGGGGATGAGAAAACGCCTGATGATAGTTTTGTCATCGGGACCTTTTCCTATCCGCCACTTTTACATAAAGGCAAGGATGGCGCATTTTCCGGCACCTTAGGTGAAACCGTAAAGCTCATTTGTGAAAAAGCAGCCCTAAATTGCCGCTTCAAAATCTTGCCGCTCAAGCGGGTTTATCAAGAACTGCGCGGCGGCAAAGTTGATGCGCTGGTTACGCTGGATTTAGGCCAATTTCCCAAATGTTGTTTAATAAGTAAATGGCGCTCACCTTGGGCGGCGGGTCTGTTTTCAACCTTACCTGCCAATGAGATCCCCAAAATTGAAAAAGAAATCTATGGCAAGAAGCTGATCGTCGTTAACGGCATGCGCTCTCCTTATAGTTTTTTGCCTGAAATGGATAAGTTGGCAAAAGAAGGTAAAATCAAACTGTATGTCTCAAAGCATGTGTCTTCTTCAGCCAATATGTTTGCCAAAGGCCGTGCAGAGCTTTTATGGGGTGGGGAGGATTTCACATGGCATTTGAAAAAGATTGCTCCTCATATGGCTTATAATTTCAGACCTCTTTTAAAGAAGAATGTGGTGTTATGGGCGCGCAAAGAACATCAAGGCATCTTGGATAAGTTTGATGAAGCAGTCGCGCAATTGCGCACTGAGCAGACCATCGGGGAAGATGGGAAATTACATCCAGACCTGATGGCGCAAACATACCAAGAACCTGCTTCTTAAGGCTATTTTGCCACACTTAATCTTTTGACCGCATTCACAAAGCGATTAAGGGTTTGTGAAATCTCGCCACGTTCCAGCATAATCTCAATCAGGTGAAAACAGCTGCTATCTTGTTGGGCGGCTTCAAGGGCATCAATCAGCTCAGCATGGGTTTTAACGCGCACACCTTTACCGCCCAAAGGTCCCGCTATAGCCGCAAAACCCCAATCATCAAGGTCGTGATAGTTGGGGCCGGGCTGAAAAGTGCGCAGCATTTCCCAGCTTTTGTTGTTAAACAACAACACAATAGGGTTCCAGCCATATTTGCGACAATTGCCAAGCTCCCAGCCGGTCATTTGAAAGGCACCATCACCCACCATAATTAAGGGGCGCTGCCCAGATGTGGCCTGAATGGCAAGCCCGGCTGGTACGCCCGGCCCCATGGAGGCATAATAGCCCGGCGCAATAAGGGCGGTATTTTCAATATCCATGGCGGTAAACAGGCAATCGCCCATATCAGAGGCAATGGGCATGCGCCCGTGTTTGACAAACATATCATTGACCGCGCAGGCCACATCGGTGGGGGCAATGGCGCTGTCATCACTTTTAAGCCCATAAGGATAGGTCGGAGCGGGTAGTTTTTTTGCATCACCTAGCGGGCTGGCAATTTCAATCATGGCCTCAATCAGAAATTCAAGCGGGACATTGGGGTAACTGTGATGGGCAAAATGAACATCACGATCAAAAGCATGTACCACGCTGCGCATATCAATTTCCCGTTTTGATACCCCAAAATTGGTATCAGACAGGATCACACCGAGCATGAGCAGCCCGTCTGAGCGCTCAACGGTTTTGCGCACCTCTTCTGTGCCGGCAAGCCCAAGGTAAGTGCCGATTAAAGGGGCTTCGGTATCGACTAAAATACCGCGTGCCATAAAGGAGGTCACAACGGGAATGCCAAGTGTGTGGGTGAGTTCGGCCAGTTTTTCCTCCAACCCAAAGCGGCGCACTTCCACACCTGCCATGATGCAGGGTTTTTCAGCGCAGTTCAGATGGGCAAGCACTTCTTTTGCACATGCCCGTGCGGCCTCCATATCCTCACAACTGGGATGAAAGGCGGGAACGGGGTCAACCTCAACAGCCACCATATCGCGCGGGAACTCAATATAGATCGGGCGGGATTGTTCAATACAGCGATCTAATGCGTCTGCAATGAGTTTGGGGGCGGTTTTGGCATCATCAAGGATGATTTGCGCGCAGGTGATTTCTTCAAAAATCTTATATTGGGAATCGATGCGTTTGACCTGATGATGCAGGCCAAGACCACGCATGGATTCGAGCTTACCCGGTGCGCCAGAGATGACCACAAGGGGGGATTTCTCCACATAGGCTTGGGCCACAGGATTAACCATATTAAGCGCACCTGCCCCATATGTGACAGCCGCGATGCCAAGGCGGGAGTTAAACCGCCCCGCCGCATCAGCCGCAAAACCCACACCGGGTTCATGGCTTAGGGTATGTAAAGGGAGGATTTGGCTATCTTCAAGGATTTTAAAATAGGGAAGGGCGAAATCACCGGGGATACCAAAGACTTCACGCGCACCGCGATCTTTAAGGGCGTGAAAAAGTGCTTCTGCCAATAACATGGGAGGCCTCACTGCATTTAATTAATTTCATTTGAAACAATTATAGCAGAAGTGAGGCGAAATATCTGGTCGAACTTAAGCGCTTTCAGATAATAACCAATCGCGAAAAACTTTAATCTTGAACCTTTCGATCCCATTTTGTGAACAAACGAAATAGGCACTCATATCTGAGGAAACGCTGATGTTAAACAGGCGTAGTAATCGCCCAGTTTGAAGTTCTGATGAAATCATGGAGGAATGACCAAGGGCGATACCTTCCCCAGAAAGGCAGGCCTGCATTGCCATATGGGTATGGGAGAATTTCGGTCCCCGCGTATGGTCAACACCCGTGATGTTGGCATGTTTTAACCAATATGCCCATGTCTCTGCCTCTGAAAGAACGGCATAATCATGCAGTAAGGTATGATGTTGAAGGCCATTTGGCGTGATGACAGAAGGATTGCGTTCCAGATAGTGCGGGGCGCAAACCGGAAACATTTCATCATCCATAATATGTTCCACATAAAGATTATCCCATTTGCCTTTCCCATAGCGAATAGCGCAATCCACATCATCGCGGTCAAAATCAGCCAAGCTATCATAGGCGGCAATACGCACGTCAATATCAGGATGTTGCTGGGTAAATTGTTGCAAGCGCGGCACAAGCCATAAGGAAGCAAAAGAGGGCATGACCGAAACGGTCAGCACGCCGCTGCTGTCTGCCTTTAATAAGCTATTGGTTGCGATATCCAGTTGATCTAGGGCATCGCGCACATCAGGGAAATAGTGCTGACCTTCATCGGTGAGCATCAACGCACGGTTTAAACGTTTAAATAACTTGAGGCCGAGATGTTCTTCCAAGGCTTTGACCTGATGACTGACTGCGGCTTGGGTGACAAAAAGCTCATCAGCAGCACGGGTGAAACTGAGGTGACGCGCGGCGGCTTCAAAAGCGCGCAGTGCATTTAAGGGGGGAAGCCGTCTTGCCATTGTCTCGATACAATCCAGTTATTCAGATTAGAAAAACTAATGCAGAGTATCAAAAAAGCTCGTTTGTTCACAAGCGAAAAGAAACGTATAACATTCAACATAAGGGGCGCGCCTCTATTGGTATGAACTTAAACGTGATGAGGTTAGTTATGTCGGTAGAGACTCTTAAAATTAATGATTATTGTTCAGTAGGAACAGCTCATAAAGTAGAGACACGTTTGGTTATGATGCCAAAACAGGTCTTGCAAACACTTAAGCTATGGATGCAACGTCAACGCAAACGTAGTGACCTTGCCCGACTGGATGACCGCATTCTTGAAGATATCGGTCTGTCGCGCACGGATATTGAACGTGAAATTAAAAAACCATTTTGGGTTAAATAAATTCATGTTTACGATTACGTCATTGTGGTGATCAATGATTTTTATATAGAAATCTCTCGTGATCGCTCCCTAACCAAGGCCGCAATGACGTAAAGTTTTCCTTGCTGTTTTGATCCAGCAACCAGAGTGACAAAGCCCCTGAAAGGATATCATGTCGAATAGTGCTTTATATATTCTGACGGTTCTGATTTGGGGCTCGACTTGGCTGGCGATTAAATATCAGCTGGGCAGTGTGGCGATGGAAATCTCCATCGCCTATCGCTTTGCCTTGGCAAGCTTGGTATTGCTGGCTTTTTGTCTGATCCGGCGAAAAAATCTTAAATTTGATCTGCGCACCCATATGTGGATGGCCTCGCTCGGGGCGTTTTTATTTTCCGGCAATTACTTCTTCATGTATTGGGCCACGGGCCATATCACCACGGGGTTGGTCTCGGTGGTGTTTTGCGCCATGGTGGTGATTAACATCAGCCTGAGCCGCCTGTTTTTTAAAACCGAGATTACCCGGCGCGTGCTTATTGGGGCGTCATTGGGCATGATCGGGATTTGTCTGGTTTTCTGGCCTGAAGTGAAAACCTTTGACCTTTCAGATGAAGGATTCTTCGGCATGGTGCTCGCCTTTATCGGCACGGTCTCAGCCTCATGTGGCAATATGGTTTCAGCGCGCAATCAGAAAAACGGTGTCCCCGTCATGCAAGCCAATGCGTGGGGGATGGCCTATGGCACGATTTTTATAAGTATCGCCGCCCTTGTGCAAGGCCATGAGTTTGGCTTTGATCCAAGTCTTGAATATGTCAGCTCGCTTGTTTATCTGGCTGTCTTTGGCTCGGTTATCGCCTTTGGCTGTTATCTCACCTTGCTGGGTAACATCGGGGCGGATAAGGCTGTTTATAGTGTGGTGCTGTTCCCGCTGGTTGCCTTGAGCCTATCCACAGTGTTTGAAAATTATCACTGGCCTGTTGAAGCCATTATCGGCGTGCCATTGGTTTTATGGGGCAATGTGCTGGTTTTAAGTAAAGCCGGAAACTCCCGCCTTCTCAGGCTGGCGAAAGCCCGAAGCTAGTCTGATTATTCACTCCAGAACTCTATGGGGGCGATGGCATCTGCCACATTCACCGTGCCTTTAGCCTGCCCGATCACCCCATCGCGTAGTTCTTGCACCATCCATGCCTCATTATATTGTGCAGGGATGGGCTGTGGAGTGGGAAAACCAAGGGCGCCTGCATTACATTGAAAGCCAGAGCGTGGATAATAATTTGGATCACCCAGCACAAAGACCAGATCAACGCCCATTTTTTTTAAGCTTTTCAGCCCTGCGTTGATAAGGCGCTTACCCCATCCTTTATATTGCACATCTGGATGCACAGCTAAGGGGGCAAGCAGATAGGCTGATGTGCTATCGACTGATGCCTTGGTAAAGAGGATATGGGCCACGATTTGCCCGTCTTGTTCCCCAACCAGTGACAGGCACGGCTGGGCTGTTGGGTCGATGAGGAGTTGGTCTACCAGTTCGGCTTCGTCTTCCTCATTAAAAGCGAGGCGGTGAATTTCAAGAATGTCTTTAAGATCTTTTTCAACCGCTTTACGGATCATAATTTGTTTTCCTTTATAGCCTGTTCTATAAAGCAGGAAATAAAGGAAAATGGAAAGAAAAAATGCATCTTCTGGCTGCGACACCCGGTGCTGTTTCTGATGGGTCTGAAGCAATTGATTTGGGGCAAACCCCAGCTGACATTGTTGTGATGTCCGCTGCGGATACGGAACTGGCCTGTCTTGCCCTTGCCCATAAAAAACTTCATGAAGATGATGCTTCCATTCCCACCTTACGCTTAGCTTCCTTGCTCCATATGGGTCACAATATGTCTGTGGACCTGTATGTGGAGGATATCATTTCCCATGCAAAACTGGTGGTCTTGCGCCTGCTTGGGGGGAGAAGCTATCTGGAATATGGTGTTGATGAAATCACGCGCGTCTGTAGCGAAAAAAATATCCCGGTTGCTTTTCTTCCCGGTGATGACCAACCCGATGCGGAGCTGGCAAACCTGTGCAGCATTCAGGGCGAGGCTGCCCACCGCCTGTGGCAATATTGTGTCCATGGCGGTGTGGAAAATGCAACCGAGTTTTTAAATTTTGCCCATCACCTGTTGGGCCGCGACAGCCAATGGGCGGAACCTGCCCCCTTGTTGCGCGCTGGTATTTATGGCGCGCAAAGCCTTGCGCAGTTAAAAGAAAACGATTGGGTTGAAGGCCAGCCCGTTGCCGCCATTACCTTTTATCGCGCCTTGATGCAGGCGGGAAATACAGCGGTGATTGACGGGTTGATTGAGGCCTTGAAAAAACAAGGGCTCAACCCTTTACCACTTTATGGAGCAAGCCTGAAAGATGAAGTCGCTGCAAGTATTATTGAGCAGATGCTTGAGGAAAGTAACGCTTCCATTATTTTAAACGGCACGGGCTTTGCCCTATCCAAACCCAATGCAGCGCGCACAAAAACACCGTTTGATGTGGCAGATTGCCCTGTCTTGCAAGTGGTTTTTGCCGGATCAAACCTTGAGGCATGGAGCGAGGGGACAAACGGGTTATCCGCGCGCGATATCGCCATGAATGTGGCTTTGCCAGAAGTAGATGGGCGTATTTTATCACGCGCGGTTTCCTTTAAAGGCTTGGCTGAAAAAGACGCGCTTACCCAATGTGATATTGTGAGTTATCAACCGGTTGCAGACCGTTTGGAATTTAGCGCTGAGCTGGCGGCAAACTGGGCAAAGCTGCGCAATAAAGCGGCAAAGTCGCGCAAAATCGCTTTGATCCTTGCCAACTATCCTAATAAGGATGGGCGCATGGGCAATGGGGTCGGGCTTGATACGCCAGCCGCTTGCGTCAATGTGTTAAAGGCCATGGCGGGTGCGGGCTATCATGTGGAAAATATCCCTTTAAGCGGTAATGAGCTCATTGAGCGTTTACAAGCAGGCGTGACCAATGATTTCACCAAGCTTGATGAGCGCGATGTCATTGAAAGCCTCTCTCTTGAAGATTATCAGCGTTTCTTCTTAAGCTTGCCTCAAGCTGTTCAAGACGCGGTGAATGAGCGTTGGGGCAGCCCTGCCAAGGACCCGTTTTATAAAGAGGGTTCGTTTGTTCTGCCTGCTTATCAATGTGGTAATGTGGCGGTCTGTTTGCAGCCTGCGCGTGGCTATAACATTGATCCGGTGGAAAGTTATCACAGCCCTGATCTGGTGCCGCCCCATAATTATCTCGCCTTTTATGCATGGGTGCGCAAATCCTTTATTGCTGATGCTGTCATTCATATGGGCAAGCATGGGAATTTGGAATGGTTGCCGGGCAAAGCGATTGCTTTATCTGAAAACTGCTATCCAGAAGCCATCTTCGGCCCGCTTGTGCATCTTTATCCCTTTATCATTAATGACCCTGGTGAAGGCACACAAGCCAAACGCCGATCCCAAGCTGTGATCATTGATCACCTCACCCCGCCCTTAACGCGCGCTGAAAGTTATGGCCCGCTTAAAGACCTTGAGCAACTGGTTGATGAATATTATGAAGCCGCAGGTGTTGATCCGCGCCGCTTAAAAGTGCTGAAAAAAGAAATCCTCGCCTTATCGCGCACCACGGGGCTGGATGAAGATTGCGGCATTGGGCGCGATGATGGGGAAGAAGAAGCCCTTGCCAAGCTTGATAATCATTTATGTGAGCTCAAAGAATTACAAATTCGTGATGGCCTACATATCTTTGGTGAAAGCCCAGAAGATCGTCAGCTTAATGACCTGTTGGTCGCGCTTGTACGTGTGCCGCGCAATAAGGGCGAGGGTGCTGATGCTTCCATCATCCGTGCAATGGCTGAAGATTTTGATTTAAATTTTGATCCGCTTGATTGTGATATGGCAGGCCTTTGGGAGGGTTTAAAGCCGGAGTTGTTACAAGGTGGTGAAGAGGCATGGCGCACAAATGGTGATACGGTAGAGCGTTTAGAAATACTGGCGGCAAAATTCATCAGTAATGATATTGATGTTCCTGATTACATGGAGCGCACGAAGGCTGTATTATCTTATGTCAATGGAACTGTACGCCCCGCCGTACTTTCTTGTGGGGATGAAGAAATAAAGGCTATCCTGACAGGCTTGGATGGACGCTTTGTTGAGCCCGGTGCCAGTGGCGCACCAACGCGCGGACGCCCAGAGATTTTGCCCACGGGGAAAAACTTCTATTCAGTCGATACCCGCACGGTACCGACCCCTGCGGCTTGGACCTTGGGCTGGAAGTCGGCAAGCTTGATGATTGAGCGTTATATGCAGGATCATGGCGATTGGCCGCGCACCATGGCTTTAACCGCATGGGGCACATCTAATATGCGCACAGGCGGGGATGATATCGCCCAAGGGCTTGCCTTAATGGGGGTGCAGCCCACATGGGATAGTGTGTCGCGCCGCATTACCGGATTTGACATTATGCCCCAATCGGTCTTGGGCCGCCCGCGTGTAGATGTGACTTTACGGGTTTCCGGTTTTTTCCGTGATGCCTTTCCCTCACTCATTGATCTGTTTGATAGTGCCGCGCGCGCTGTGGCGGCTTTGGATGAGGGTGATGATATCAATCCGTTGGCAGCACGCGTTCGCCAAGAAAAACATCAGATGATGTCAAATGGGGCAAGCGAAGAAGAAGCCGATATGCGTGCAGGTTTTCGCGTTTTTGGTTCCAAACCCGGGGCTTACGGGGCGGGCTTACAAGCGCTTATTGATGAAAAAGGTTGGGAAACAGCGGACGATTTAGCCAAAGCCTATGTGGCGTGGGGCGGCTATGCCTATGGCTCAGGTGCAGGTGGGCAAACTGCCCATGGCCTGTTTGAAGAGCGCCTTTCCATGGTTGAAGCGGTGGTGCAAAACCAAGATAACCGTGAGCATGACCTGCTTGATAGTGATGACTATTACCAGTTTGAAGGCGGCATGAGCGCAGCCATTCGAAGCCTTAAGGGCGGTGAGGCACCAACGGTTTATCACAATGACCATTCCCGTCCAGAAAGCCCGCGCATTCGCACACTAGAAGAAGAAATCGCCCGTGTGGTGCGTGCGCGTGTGGTGAACCCGAAATGGATCGAAGGGGTGAAACGCCACGGCTATAAAGGCGCCTTTGAGATGGCGGCGACGCTAGATTATATGTTTGCTTTTTCAGCCACAGCCAATTGCGTGAAGAACCACCATTTTGATGCGGTTTTTGAGGCTTATGTCATGGATGAGGAAAACTATCAGTTCCTCAAAGACAATAATCCGGCGGCCTTAAAAGAAATGCTGGAGCGTTTTCAAGAAGCCCAAGACCGCAACATGTGGAACCCGCGCTCAAACTCAGCACGCTTTATGATCGAAGAAATGTTAGAGGGCCTTTAACCCTCCCCCTGTCATGCTGGCGCAGGCCAGCATCCAGCTCAAGATTTCCAGAATGACGGGTGTTGCCTATCGCAATAAGCGTTCTTTACTCCGCATCCGCGAGCCATTTATCCATGGTGCGGCGCTCGCGTTTTGTGGGGCGACCGGTGCCGGGCTCACGTTCTGCCACTTTCGCTTCTTTAGGTTTTTTCGGTTTGGGCTGGGGCGGGTCAAGGTCTTCATAAAGGGTACGGGCCTCAGGGGCGGGGCCACGTCTTGTACCCATTGCAATGACGCGGATGAGCCTGATATTGGGGCCTAGGGGAAAAGTGAGCACATCTTCAGGTTTGAGCATGACATGGGCTTTGGAAATCAAGTTCCCGTTGAGCCGCAATTTACCAGAGGAGACGAATTTACCAGCAAGGGTGCGGCTTTTAAAAAAACGGGTGTGCCAAAGCCATTTATCGACACGTAAAGTGGCAGGTGCTTCTTTTGTCATTTCCAATTTTTCAGTTTCGCAAAGGGTGAATCCGCATCGATTTTAATCGGGCGTTTCTTTTTCACCGCTTTCTTCTTTTTAATATGGTGCTTCTTGCGGCTGACTTTAAGGTCATCAGCAGTTTTTTCAAGATGATAGCCAAGCTGTTTTAAGATAATCCCCATGGTTTCAATGGAACATCCTGCAAGGCTGGTGAAATCTCCATCAACGGGGCAGCTGTGTTTTTTTGTGCGCTCCCACGCCAGTTCGGCTAAACGTTCCACCATGTCAATGCGCACGCAACGCCCCTTAAAATTGCGATAGCCAAGAATGGTATAAAAATCATCCGCTGTTTCTGTTTCAGCTTCAAAAGACATGAGCCCGTCTGCGGGCATGGCGGGGATGATTTCGGGCTTATAATAAATCACCCACAGGTCTGCGCGCAGGCGCACAGCCGCGGCTTTGAGAAGCTTGGGGCAATAAATCGCATGGCGACCAATCACCACGCCTTTTGTGCGCAAAATTTTTCGCTCTTTGGGCTCAATATTGCGCACAAGCTCATCAACTTTTGTGCGAGCAAGCGCGCCAAGGTTTTCGCGCAGTTGAAAGGCAAGTCCGCGAGAGGGGCCTTCAAGCTTTGTTTGATCAAGTTCAAACAGGGGCTTAAGGGTTTGGAGAATATAACGTGCCAGCCACTCATGCAGGCGGGCTTTAACGCGCTGGCGCAATGGCTCATCAAGCAAAGCAAAACTGAGTGTTTCAAGACGTGGGCTGAGTAGATCATGACCTTTAAACAGGCGCGCACAGGGGTGATCGCGCCACAAAATAAAACCATCATCACGAATGCGAAAGGCTGTATCTTTTTCTTCTTCAAAGACGCTTATGCGGCGCTCCATTTCTTGGCGAAGGGCTTTAAGAGCTGCTGAATTCACCGCGCGTTTGGCATGGGCATTATCGGTTTCATCTGCAGCAAAGTGAAAGCCTTCTAAGCGCCCCACAAAATGACCTTCCACCAACACATCACCGGATTTTGTCACAGCAGCAAGCAGGTCTTCTTTATCTTTAAGCTTTTTCATCAAGGTCGATGTGCGTCGATCAACAAAACGTTTGGTGAGCTGTTCGTGAAGCGCATCAGAAAGCTTATCTTCAATTTCGCGCGTCACATTTTGCCAATGGGTTGGATCATTAAGCCATTTGGAACGCTGCGAAATATAAGTCCATGTGCGGATATTGGAAAGCCGTTGGGTTAAGGTATCAATATCACCATCAATGCGCTCTAGACGTTGGACATGACCCGCCACCCAATCGGTTGGCAGGGTGTTTTTATGGGTGCACAGATGAATAAAAATCTGGCCCAATAAGCGCGGATGGCTATCGGACATCGTCTTGGCAAAATCAGGAACCTGGCAGACCTCCCATAAAAGCTTAACCGCTTTGGGATGGCTGGCATGGCCGATCACATCGGGGTTTTTGGCGAGAAATTCCAGCGTGACTTCATCTTCACAAATGCGCGGGCGAATGAGACCTTGGGTCTGTGGGCTGCGGCGCAAATCCATTTGTAGAGTTTCAACCGTGGTAAAGCGGATGCGTGAATTGCGCCAGTAAATTTGTTCAAGATTTTCAAATTCATGGGCTTCTAGGCGATCAACCATTTCAGAGTCAATGGGGGGGCAATCCGCGGTGACCCCAAAGGTGCCATCGCGCATATAACGCCCTGCGCGCCCGGCAATTTGGGCCATTTCTGCGGCGCGCAGACTGCGCATCTGATGACCATCAAATTTTGAAAGGGCAGCAAAAGCCACATGGTCCACATCCATATTGAGCCCCATGCCAATGGCATCGGTTGCTACGATATAATCAACCTCACCAGCTTGATAAAGTTCCACTTGTGCATTGCGTGTGCGCGGACTTAGGGCACCCAGAACAACCGCAGCCCCGCCTTTTTGACGCCGAATGAGCTCAGCAATGGCATAAACTTCAGCAGCGGAAAAGGCCACGATGGCAGAACGATTGGGCAGGCGGGTAATTTTCTTTGACCCCGTGTAAGTGAGGTTTGAAAAGCGCGGACGTTCTTCAAATTCCACCTCATCCACCAGATGGCGGATCAATGGGGCGATGGAGAGGGAGCCCATAAACATGGTTTCTGATCGCCCGCGTGCATTTAGCAGACGCTCAGTAAAGATATGACCACGATCGGGGTCAGAACAAAGCTGGATTTCATCAATACCGATAAATTCGACTTCACGCTCAAGCGGCATGGATTCGACCGTACACAGGAAATAGCGCGCGTGCGGGGGGACAATTTTTTCCTCACCTGTGATGAGGGCGACTTGTTCCGGGCCTTTAATGCTGACGACCCGGTCATAATTTTCACGTGCAAGCAGGCGCAGGGGAAAGCCAATGATGCCTGAGCTATGGGCCATCATGCGTTCAAGCGCGAGATAGGTCTTTCCGGTATTTGTGGGGCCGAGCACTGCAGAAATGCGTGCGCGATGTGAAGTATTAACCTGCATAACGGGGCGCACTTTGGACCAGTTTGCAAAGATAGGCAAGAAAAGAGGGAAGCGTTGGGGCACCTCCCTCTTTTCTTGCGGCTCACATAGGTGAGAAACGCCTTAAAAAGAGGTGGCAATAAATCTTAAGGCCCACTCACCTACGTAGAGGGGAACTTTAAGAATATGGAGGCGCGCGCGGTGCAGAAGGACGTGCACGTTCAGCCATGGCTAAACGGTTTGCATCCACACCCATATAGGGCTGGGGGAGCCCGGCTAGAATATCTTGTGAGACGACTTCGGGAAGGAGGTCGATGGATTTATGAGCATCAATGTTACACAGCACGCAGAGCTCACACACAAAACCATCCGTATGGCTTGGCAGGCTCGATGGGGTGTCTGTGGCAGAAACATCAACACGACAGATGCTGGCGCGCATCTGTTCTTCAAATTCTGTAAGCTGGCTTTCATCACCTGCTAGAACAACAACAGGGGTGAGAAGCTGGAATAAAAAAGCAATGAGCAGCAGGGCTGAAATATCAGCTCTGGCAACTTGCATGGCTTTTCTTAACTTCACGGGCATTAATGGCTTCCTGTTGGTGTAAGGTTAGTATCTTCTTATATAGATTGACGGCAAAATGCAAATAAAAACACCCTGCCAAAAAATGACAGGGTGTTTTTCAAGCAGCCCAGTTAGGGTAAGGGGGGGGGAAGGTTCTGGGCTACTTGTTCGTTCTTTATCTTTATGGGAATTAGCGCTCTACAAAGGCGCGCTCAAGAACGTAATCGGCTGCATCGCCTGTATGTTCTGAGGCTCTAAAACCCAGATCATCAAGGATTTTGCAGGTATCTTCATTCATCACCTGAGAGCCGCAAATCATGGCGCGGTCTGTTTCAGGGTTAAGCTGTGGGATGCCAAGGTTCTTACAGAGGCTACCATCCACAATTGAGTCGGTAATACGGCCTTGGTTTTTATAAGGCTCACGCGTAACCGTTGGATAATAGATCAATTGCTCAGAGATCATCTCACCCAGATATTCGTGGTTTGGCAGTTCATTGAGGATATAATCCTGATAGGCCAGCTCGCTCGTATAGCGCACACCGTGGCACAGAATGACTTTTTCAAAACGCTCATAGGTTTGGAAATCACGAATGATGCTCAAGAACGGGGCAAGGCCTGTGCCTGTGGCAAAGAGGAAAAGGTTTTTAGCAGGGGTGAGATCGTCAATCACAAGCGTGCCCACAGGCTTTTTGCTCACCAGTAATTTGTCATCAACTTTTAAATGCTGCAAACGTGATGTCAGTGGACCATCGGGCACTTTAATGCTGAGAAATTCCAGATGCTCTTCATAATTGGCACTGGCGATTGAATAAGCACGCATGAGCGGCTTGCCTTCCACTTCCAGACCGATCATGACAAAATGACCGTTTTCGAATCTCAAGGCTTCAGAACGTGTTGTTTTGAAGCTGAACAGCGTATCGTTCCAATGTTTTACTTCTAAAACGTCTTCTTGGAAAAATGCCATAATTACTCTCTTCGCGTTTGCTAGCAGTTGGACGAGCGAGAAAAACGAATCTCCTGCTCGAAATTTATATGCACAATAATGTGTGTTAATTATTTGTCAATTACAAATAAAATACGTTAAATAGATTTTATTATTCTATTCAAAAGATGTCAGATCACAGGCTGTTTTGATTTCGCAGCTATTCCTACTATTTCACTTGGTTTATGTAAAGTGAATATAAGAAAGGTTCTTAGGCACACCGTTGAACAGCATAATTAAATAATCAACTTTGACGAGTCACAGACTCCTGCAAAAGTAGTTAATCATTTGTTAACCTTTGCAATCATGAAAAAAACCCGCCTCCAGTTGAAGACGGGTTTAACTCTTTTCAGACTGGGTCAGTCTTAGCCAACAGCAGCTTCGCCGTGGGCTTTGACTTCACCGCGGTTGCGTTGAACCCATTCTTTAATTTGGCGACGAGCAGCATCAAAAGCGTCACGGATGGTCACGTAAACGTCTTCGTGCGCGTGGTCGTCATTGTGAGTTTTGTTCACAACAATTTCTTCGCCCGGCAATGTGATATCAAGACGGATATCGTAGAAGTTGCCTTTGGTTTTGCTTTTGTGCGGTGCGCTAACAGTGACGCGGCAAGCAACGATTTTGTCAGAGTGTTTTTCCAACATTTCAACTTTTTCGCGGATGCGCGATTCTACAGCGTCAGAGTGATCAACGTCGCGAAAAACGATTTGCAATGGAGACTGCATTAAACTTGAGCCCTATATTCTTTTTAAAGATGGCGATCTAAGACGCCCCCAAATGGTGCGAAGATCAGTGAAAATTTATTCCTCATACCTTCTTCTTCACGTAAGTGCAACATAAGAGATTGATGTTTTGCAGATTCTTTACAAGAAGGGCTTGCATATGAGACGAATTTAAAACATATCCTGTACATCCATTTTTAAACTAGGGACTTATGAATTAGGGCCATGACTGAAGAAAAACTTTCGTTTCAGGCAGAAGTCAGCAAACTTCTCCACATCGTTACGCACTCTCTTTACAGTAACAAAGAGATCTTCCTGCGTGAATTGATCTCCAACGCCTCAGATGCGTGTGACAAGTTACGTTATGAGTCTCAAACCGATTCTTCCCTCATTGATGGTGATTCGGAATTTAAAATCACGCTCAGTGCGGATAAAGAGGCCAAGACACTAACCTTGGCTGATAACGGCATCGGCATGAACCATGATGACCTGATTAACAATCTGGGCACGATCGCCAAATCCGGTACAGAAGCTTTCTTAAAAGCTGCTGAAGAATCCGGTAATTCAGATGTAAATCTGATCGGTCAGTTTGGTGTGGGCTTTTACTCTTCTTTCATGGTGGCTGATGAGGTCATCGTGAGTACACGCAAAGCCGGTGAAGATAAGGCTTGGGTCTGGACCAGCACGGGCCAAGGTGAATACACCATCACCGATGGCGAGCGCGATGGTCATGGGACAACCATCACCATGAAGATGCGCGAAGACCAAGAAGAATTCCTTGATGACATGCGCATTCGCAACATCATCAAGACCTATTCAGACCATATCGATATTGCGGTTGTGTTGAAGGGTGAGGAAGAAGAAACACTGAATTCGGCCTCTGCCATCTGGACACGCAGCAAAAGCGATATCACAGAAGAACAATATAAAGAATTCTACCACCATGTGGCTCACGCGTTTGATGACCCATGGCTGACTTTGCACAACCGGGTTGAAGGGGTGATTGAATATACCAATCTTCTGTTTATCCCGGGAACACGCCCGATGGATTTATTCACGCCAGAGCGTAAAAACCATCTCAAGCTTTATGTAAACCGTGTGTTCATTACAGATGATTGTGATGAAGTGATCCCGCAATATCTGCGTTTTGTGCGCGGTGTTGTGGATAGTGGTGATCTGCCGCTTAACGTTTCGCGCGAAATGTTGCAGCACAATCCGGTCTTGGCAAAGATCAAAGCGGGCCTGACGAAAAAAGTCTTGGGTGAGCTGAAGAAAAAAGCTGAAAAAGATGCAGAAGGTTATGCTGCATTTTGGGAGAACTTCGGTGCTGTCATGAAAGAAGGCATCTACGAAGATTTCGCCCATCAAAAAGATTGCCTCGCACTGGCACGCTTTAAATCAACCAATGGGGATGATTGGGTTTCACTAGCTGATTATGTGGAGCGTATGAAAGAAGGTCAGGACGAGATTTTCTATATCTCTGGGGATGACCTTGATGCGCTTAAACGTTCTCCACAATTGGAAGGCTTTAAAGCCAAGGGCGTTGAAGTTCTCTTGATGACAGACCCGATTGATGAGTTCTGGATCCCATCAGTTGGTCAGTTTGAAGAAAAGAACTTCCAGTCCATCACCAAAGGTGGCGCAGACCTGTCTAAAATCAAAAAAGACGGTGAAAGCGAAGAAGAAGCCAAAGAAGACAGTGCAGATAAAGACGGTGTGGACCGCCTATGTGCTGCCTTTAAAGTGGCTTTGGGGGACAGTGTGCAGGAAGTGCGCTCAACAGATCGTCTAACAGACAGTGCAGTTTGTATCGTGGCTTCTGAAACAGCTATGGATCGCAACTTACAACGTATGTTGAAACAACATGGTCAGGCCGTGCCGGATGATGCACCAATTTTGGAAGTCAACCCGACCCATAGCTTGATTAAAAAGCTGGTTGATCTATCTGCTGAAGGCACAAATGTAGCGTTGGATGATGCAGCACATCTCTTGCTGGATCAAGCCCGTATCATTGAAGGCGAAAATATCCCCGATATGACTTCATTTGCGCGTCGCATGACAAGTGCAATGGAAAAAGGCTTGATGTAACGTTTATACCAAACCGCTTTACATCATGAGAAAGGCCGCTTAAATGTGCGGCCTTTTTTAATGCGTTATTATTAATGATTGCGGCGCAAGCGTTGGCGCATGGTTTCAACTGAGCCGTCAAGCTCACCCGGTTTGATACGGTCAGCTTGGGCAATAAGATGGATGATGGGATCAGATAGTAAATCAGCAAGTTTCGGCTCAACACCGCCTTCACCAAATGGGGAGGTGGTGATGTTGACCTGCTTTTGCGCAGGCTTTCTCATATTCATACCAAAGAGCATATGTATCTCCAATTTCAGCTTTTTAGCTTCATAAGTGATATAGTTTGAATAAGAATGACTTCAAGGAGAGGAATGTTATAATTTTATGGCAGTGAGGATTTTCATATCACTTTGGCGTTGTAAGAAAATAGCCTGATCTTCATTTTCTTCTTTATTTACAGCACCTAAGGGAAGGCTCTGTGAGCCACCTTGCCAGTTGCCAAGTTTTTTAAGGGACGTGACAATATGGTAATCTGTCAGGGTTTTACCGCGATTTTCCCCACGTCTGACTTCTGTTGTAACTTCTTTAAGATAGCGCACATGATAGATGCTGATTGTATCATTATGATCACTGCCAGTGATGTTTAACACAGTTCCATTATGGCTAACTTCTAATCCTTTAGACGAAGACAGGTCATTTTTTATTGAACCGATTACCGCATGTTGCTTATTGCCGCTTGATTGATATGTCCCATTAACGATCATCTGCGGGGTATAGACATAACGCAGGTTAAACTTTTTGGCATAATCACGTTGGCGATCAGAAAAGGCGGCCTTGGCATGCACATCCTCCCAGCCGATATAATCCCAATAATCCACATGATAGGCAAGGGCGAGCACATCTGGGCGCTTGGCAAGCTTTCCTAAAAAAGCATCAGCAGGCGGGCAGCTTGAACATCCTTGTGAGGTAAAGAGTTCAACCACGCTGAGGCGTTCATTTGCAGGGGCGTGAGTTGGGGTGAAGACGAGAAGAGTGAGGAGTAAGATGATGCGCAGCATGGGGCGAAATCCAGTTGTGATTTACAGCCCTTTCACTTTACGCTGATGCGCCTTCACAAGCTAATCACATCATAGTGAACATCCCGATGATGTGCGAGCATGCGCCCTGCGATATTAAATCCACCCAGACAGAGGATCAGGCCATTTTCAGGCAGGCGGGCACTGGCAAGCTCAAGGGCTTGCTCAATTGTGTCGCAGGCCTCTTTATGTTCGCCTTGAAGGCAACTGATGATATCATCACAGGTCATCATGTCCGGCTCTGGCTGAAGGGCGATGAGATGGTGAAAGCTCGCTTTAATATCAAGAATGTTTTTATCATTTTTAAAGCCACAAATCAGGCTGATGGGGCGGCCTTTAAAATGATCAAGCACCGATTTAATCGCAGCTTTGGTATGGGCCACATCAATATAAACCGGCGGGTTGATTGAAACTTTGTGCAAGCGTGCCGGGATGCGCGCGCCATGGGTATCAGGTAAATGCCCCAGTTTGAAATGATGCTGGATGGCGTGGGCGCTTAGCCGCGCATTGCTTTGCATAGGTGCAAGGGCGGGAGAGCTGCAATCAATATAATTAACCCCCTTGGGCAGGCCGTTCTCGGCGGGGCCATAGGCGCTGATGAGTGTGTCACCTGTTTTACAAATGGCGGTTTTTTCCGTGGCGATAGCCTCATGGGTTTGCCCTAAAATGGCGGTATGTTCCAGATCAATTGATGTCAGTACTGATATATCGCCGCGTGCCACTTTCACAGGATCAAACCGCCCGCCAAGGCCAGCTTCCATAATGGCAATATCCACATCGGATTGGGCAAAATGATAAAGCGCTGCCAATGTTAAGGCTTCAAAACGTCCCACACCATCTGTAGCCGCAATTTTATCCATGGCCCAGTTGAGAATATAGTTGAGACCACGTTCTTCAATTTCCTGCCCATTAATGCGGATACGCTCGCCCACGCGCAAAATATGCGGTGAAGTATAAAGCCCGACCTTTTTACCCAGCTCCATCGCCATTTGCGCCATCATATGGGCGGTGGTGCCTTTGCCGTTAGACCCAACCACTTTAATTGTTGGCACCATCTCAAGGCCTTGGGTGAAGCTCTCCATGCGTTCAATCACGCCGGGCTCGCCAAAACGGGGGAGTTCTAAAAGTCGTTCAAGTCCGCTCATAAAAAATAGGCCTGTTTGATCAATCGAAGAAAAGTCTGTGTGCCGATAAAATAGCTCGCTTGTGTTTCATCCAGCTTTAAGGCCTTTTGAAGGGCGCTCACATCATCAAAAGGGCCTTCATAACAGACGGTGTGAAGACGTGCTTTTTCATAAGAGAGAAATCCGCGCTCCCCTGTTAAAATCACATGCTCCATTGTGGCGTTTAACCCAGCCAAGAGCTCACAGATACCCTCAATGTCTTTATCATCAGGCAGGGAGAGGATAAAGCGCAGATGGCCTTGATGCTGTTTTATCAGGCGTTCTAAAAAAACTTGATCAGCACTTTCACAGGCAATCATGCCTTCATAATACCACTTTCCTTTTTGCCCAAAAGAGGCAACGGGGCAAGCTGGTACGGGCAAGCTCTGGCCTAAAAAGACAGTTAAGGCTTCATGGGCGGTTTCTTGGCATTGGGCAAACCAATGAGGCCTCAAGCTGTTGTTTGCCTCATCCGTGTTGCCAAGGACCAGATGGGTGCAGCTTTGGGTAATAGACAGTTTATCTACCTTGATCTCTTCAAGGCTGGGGCCGAGATAATCTGCATGCTCTTTAAAAATGGAAGTGACCACACCCACATGGGCAGGCAGTTGCCCACCTTCATCAAAGCGCACGCCACGGCCTGTTTCAATGACGAAAAACTCAACGCCTTCTTCTTTAAACCATTGCAGGGCAATGAGCAGGAAAAGACCATACGGCGACAGATAATCTGGTTTTTGAGGTTGCTTTAAGTGAGGCAGGAGCTTTTCATAGCAAGCAACAAAACGCTCTTTAGAAATCGCCACCCCATTGATGCGCATACGATCTGTATGGTCAATCTCTTCCGGTGAGATCAACAAACCCACCTTGCCTTGGCTTTCAAGGGCGTTGGCGCTAAGGCGCGCGACCGTACCTTTCCCTTTTGATCCGGTGATCTTAAGGGTTTTTTGCGCATTGGGTAGAAGGTCAAGTGTGCGCGCAAGCTTGAGGATAATCTCAGGCTTGCGGGTCTCACGATCCAGCTTGCCTTTCAGCAAAGGCTTGACTGAAAGGTAGCTTGCAAAGATGTGATTAAGCGCATCCTTGTAAGTCATAAAATGCACCTAAAAGATAAAGGGAACCACATAGCAGAACGCGCGCTGGCTTATCACGCTCGGCCTTAATTAAATCAAAGGCAAGCTGCAAATCTTCACAGGCTGTGGCAAGCCCGCCGGCCTCTTGCACCTGACCTGCCAGTTTTTCAGGTTTTTTGGCGGGTTGATCAGGGATAGGCACGCAATAGACATGATCGGCAAGTCCGGCAATTTTTTGCAAGAAGGCTTTGCTGTTTTTGCGTTTCATCATGCCATGGATGATGTAAAGCGGGCGATCATTCCATTTTTTAATCTGGGTGCGCAGGGCTTGGGCAGCGGCCTCATTATGCCCCCCATCCAGCCAAAGCTCAAAACTGTCTTTTAAAAACGGGTCGGGTTCAACTCGCTCTAAGCGACCGGGCCAATAAACTGAGCCCATGGCATTGGTGATGGCTTCTCGCGGCAAGTTGAACTGGTCTTTTAAAACTTCAATACAGGCAAGGGCCAAGCCTGCATTATTGATTTGATGGTCCCCGGCAAGATTGGGACGCGGCCAGACGCTATCACCGTCCCAGCCTTCAAACACCATCTGTTTGCCTGCTTTTTTGACAAACCATTCACGGCCCTCACGATACCAGTCGATCTCAAGCTCTTTTATGCGTTCACGAATGGCTTGATAAGCTTCTTCATCCTGCTTTGCCATCACGCAGGGTACGTTCTTTTTCAAAATTCCGGCCTTCTGGCTGGCAATTTCGCCTAAAGTGTCGCCTAAAAATTCCTGATGATCATAAGAAATCGGCGTTAAAACGCTAAGGGCCGGGGCTTTTACCACATTGGTGGTATCGCCCGTGCCGCCAAGGCCGGTTTCCAGCAAAATCACATGGGCTTTGATGCGCGAAAAAGCAAGAAAAGCCGTGGCTGAAATGGCTTCAAAGACGGTTAAGGGCGCACCTTCATTGGCTTGAATGACTTCTTGCAGCAGGCTTGAAAACGTTTCCTCATCAATCTCATGGCCCTTTAAATTGATACATTCATGGGGGCGAACAAGATGAGGGGAGGTAAAACTGTGAACACGGTAGCCCACGGTTTCAAAAAAGCTTTGCAAAAAGGCAATTGTCGAGCCCTTTGCATTGGTGCCTGCCACATGAATAACAGGGGGGAGCTGGTCTTGAGGATTACCCAAACGCGACAAGAGGGCTTGGAACCTGTCCAAGCCCAGATCAATGTCCTTGGAGTGGAGTTTTTCCACTTCCTTGAGAAGCTTCTTGCTACTCAGCGGGAGTCTCCTCGTCTTTTTCTTTTGCGACAGGGGCTTCGCCTTCTTCAATTGGCGCGCCATCTGGGCGGCGGATATCCGGTGGTGGAGGGATATGGTTGATATTGTCTGTTGCTTCTGATTCAATCGGCGTATCTTCAGAAGAAAGCTCAACCACATCACCAGCAGGTTTTGTGTTGCGCAACAGGCTCAAGACCTTAATGAGGGTTGGGCGCAATTCATGGCGGCGCACCACCATATCCACCATACCATGCTCATAAAGATATTCTGCCGTCTGGAAATCATCAGGCAGCTGTTCGCGAATGGTTTGTTCAATAACGCGGCGTCCGGCAAAACCGATCACAGCGCCACTTTCAGCAATCGCCACATCACCAAGCATGGCAAAACTGGCTGAAACACCGCCTGTTGTCGGGTCTGTGAGCACCACGATATAAGGCAGACCTGCTTCTTTGACACGTTCCACACCAATGGTGGTGCGCGCCATTTGCATCAAGGAGAGGATGCCTTCTTGCATGCGTGCGCCACCAGAGGCTGGCACAACAATAAGGGCGGCATCTTGAACGATGGCAAGCTTGGACGCAGCCACTAGACCTTCACCCACGGCTGTTCCCATAGAACCACCCATATAGGCAAAGTTAAAGGCGGCAATGACCACATTTTGACCACCCATTTTACCATGGGCCACGATCAAGGCATCGTCTTCCTTGGTTTTGGCATGGGCTTCTTTGATGCGGTCTTTATATTTGCGACGATCGCTAAATTTAAGCGGATCACTCGGCACATCTGGCAGTTCAGCGCGGGTATATTCACCCTCATCAAACATCAATTCTAAACGTGCTGTTACGCTTAGGCGCATGTGATGGCCACAATGTTGGCACACGTGATGGTTTTTATCCAGATCACGGTGGAAGATCATCTGGCCGCACTTTGTACATTTATGCCAAAGGTTATCAGGGATTTCCTTTGGGCGCACAAGGTCGCGCAATTTAGGTTTTACGTAGTTGGTTAACCAGTTCATTTAATCTTCCTCACTTAGCAGCGCGAACGCCGTTAGCTAAATCTTTCACATAAGACAGTACAGCGTCAACCAAACCGTCTTTGGCCTTGCCATTTTCATCTACATTCTCAGCAATCTGTTTCACAATCGCAGAGCCAACAACCGCAGCATCACTGATGGAGGCCATGGTTTTAGCCTGATCGGGGGTATTGATCCCAAAACCAATGGCAACAGGCAGCTCGCTAAATTGGCGAATGCGTTTTACTGCCGATTCTACATCGGATGTGGCGGCTGATGCCGTGCCTGTCACCCCTGTGATGGAGACATAATAGATAAAGCCGCTGGCCTTGGATGTAATCATCTCAAGACGGGCATCATCTGCTGTTGGGGTGGTTAGATAGATGAAATCCAGACCCGCTTTTTGGGCAGGTAGTGCAAATTCTTTTTCTTCTTCAGGGGGCAGGTCAACAATGATGAAGCCATCAACGCCAACTTCTTTTGCTGCCGCAATGAAGGCCTCCACACCATAAGAATAAATCGGGTTGTAATAACCCATCAAGACAATCGGTGTGTCGTTATCGTTTTCGCGAAACTCACCCACAAGCTCCAGCACACCCTTTAAGGTCATGCCTGCAGCCAGTGCGCGTTGAGAGCCCAACTGAATGGCAGGGCCATCAGCCATAGGATCAGAAAACGGCATGCCGATTTCCAGCACATCTGCGCCCGCACCCGCCATACCACCGATGAGTTTTTTAGATGTTTCCAGGTCAGGGTCCCCTGCTGAAACAAAAGTCACAAGGGCAGAACGTCCTTCAGCTTTAAGGGCTGCAAAGCGTTTTCCAAGTCGTGTCTGGCTCATAGTTCTGTCCCCATGGCTTTAGCAATTGTATTGACGTCTTTATCACCACGACCGGACATATTGACCACAAGGATCTGATCGCTCGACATTTTCTTTGCCATTTTTTCAGCTTCTGCAATCGCATGAGAAGATTCAAGGGCAGGGATAATACCTTCAAGCTTGGTACAGAGCTGGAAGGCCGCAACGGCTTCGTCATCCTTGATTGAATGATATTCCACACGGCCCATGTCATAAAGCCAGCTATGTTCTGGCCCGATGCCGGGATAATCAAGCCCGGCAGAAATAGAATGGGCTTCTTCGATTTGACCGTCATCATCTTGTAAAAGATAGGTGCGGTTTCCATGAAGGACACCGGGACGCCCGCCTGTTAATGAGGCGGCATGTTCATCGGTATCGACACCATGACCGGCTGCTTCCACACCAATAATCTGAACGTCTTTCTCATCCAAAAATGGATAGAACAGACCCATGGCGTTTGAGCCACCACCCACACAAGCAACAAGCGTGTCAGGCAGGCGACCTTCTTGTTCCATGATCTGTTCGCGCACTTCTTCACCAATGATTTTTTGGAACTCGCGCACCATCACCGGATAAGGGTGAGGCCCAGCAACTGTGCCGATGAGATAAAAGGTGTTATGAACATTGGCAACCCAATCGCGCAAAGCTTCATTCATGGCATCTTTTAGGGTGCCTGAACCTGCTGTGACCGGGCGAACTTCAGCGCCGAGCAATTTCATGCGAAAGACGTTTGGCTGTTGGCGCTCAATATCCTTGGCACCCATGAAAACAGTACAATCAAGACCAAAGAGCGCACAGACTGTTGCGGTTGCCACACCATGTTGGCCCGCACCTGTTTCTGCAATAATGCGTTTTTTGCCCATACGTTTGGCAAGTAGGATTTGCCCGATACAGCTGTTGATCTTATGAGCACCGGTATGGTTGAGGTCTTCACGTTTGAAGTAAACCTTGGCCCCGCCGCAATGTTCGGTAAAACGCTCGGCAAAATAAAGCGGGCTTGGGCGACCGACATATTGTTTCAGGTAGCCTTGAACTTCGGCCTGAAATTCAGGATCGTCTTTGGCTTCATTGAAATATTTTTCAACTTCCAAAATAAGCGGCATCAGGGTTTCAGCCACAAAACGGCCCCCGAAAATACCAAAGCGTCCGTCTTCGTCTGGTCCAGCCATAAATGTATTGGGTGTGTTCATCTGTTCAATCACTTCAAAGGTGTGAGAATTTGCAAGTCTTATAGCGCATGTGCAAAAGCACTGGCAAAGGAAAACGTATATATTTTGTCATTCTGGGGTGCGTCTAAACCTATAATGGGTACTGGTTTTCACCCCTGCAAGGCTTACCCCTTCACAGCGGCAATAAACTTTTCAATGAGCTCGGGGCTTTTAACGCCTTTTTCAGCTTCCACACCGCTTGAAACATCTACGGCTTTACAGCCGCTTTGGGCGATCGCGTCCTTTACATTTTCAACGTTTAGGCCGCCTGCAAGCATCCATGGGCTGTCCCATGATGTATCGGTTAACAAGTTCCAATCAAAGGCAATGGCATTGCCCCCCGGGCGTGTCGCGCCTTTGGGTGGTTTGGCATCAAATAACAAACGATCTGCCACCTTGTCATAGGCGCGTGCGGCCTCAACATCTTGGGCAGTTTCAATAGGCAGGGCTTTCATGACCGGAAGGCCGAAATTAAGCCGGACCTCTTCCACGCGGCTTGGTGTTTCATGCCCATGAAGCTGGATGATATCAAGGCGCACATGATTAAGCACTTCCATGAGTTGATCATCACTTGGATCAACAAACAGGCCAACGCGCAAAACATCAGCATCCCCGATCATATCAAACACTTCAGCAGCGTTTTGAGGCTCAACATGGCGCGGGCTTGGTGGGAAAAAGACACAGCCGAGATAATCTGCCCCTGCTTCAATAGCAGTGCGGGCATCTTCACGGTTTTTTAGTCCACAGATTTTAACTTTACATGACATTGCGATTTCTCCAGCGACCATAAGCCAAGGCCCAGAGCATAGCGAGTAATCCGCCACCTACAAAGGCTTTGAAGGTTTCAAGGGCAATAAAGATCAGGTTCCACGCAAGGGCTGATGAGTCATCCCCCATCGCCATGCGGGTAAAAAACGGCATATGGAGCACTAGGCGCAGGATGAAGGTTAAGACCCAGATGGGCAAAACCACAACAAGGCTTGCGGCAAACAGGCGAGAAAAGTCATGGCGCAGGCCATGAAATGAATTTCTCATCAGTTGCTTAATGGATTGTGGGTCATCTTCAGTAATAGCAGGCAGCACAAAGGCAAAAAGCTGGATGAGCCAGCCAACAATCAAGCTGGCATAAAGATGCGCGCTGACCCCATCAAGTGCGGTAATCCCGCCCATGATCAAAATGTCAGGCTGATGGAAAAATAACGGCTGATCAAACCACAAAGCAAAAGCACTTAAGGGCAAAAAGATAAGGCCAGAGGCCAAGGCGTATTTGCCTTCGCGCGCATTGAGCTTGGGTAAAAAGGAGACGGCTCCGTCCATGGATCCTTTAAGCACAAAGCGTTGTAATTGGCTGGCATAAAAGGTCCAAAAGGCAACCATCAAGCCCCATTCAACCACCCGCAGGGCATAATAGCTTTCAACGCCCCAGCTTTTGGGTGTGGACCATAAGGCAATGAGAAAAACCAGCAGGAAGGGAAAGAGCCCTGCGCGCAGCAGTATCATGGGGTTGCGCGATAAGACGGCGTAAACCCCATTGACCATTGCCAAAATCGGCATTTTTTCGTCGAGTTTTTTTTCCATGAGACTTTATATGGAAGAATTGCCCTTTAAAGCAATCCCTTCATAAAGCTTGGCTAAGACAAGGGATGACCAGAGCATGGAAAAGACGATCAAAAAGTCTGAAAACATCAGTTGTGGCAAGCTGCCCCAGAAATCTTTTTCATCGGGCATGAGCGCTGGGATTTGCATGAGCGTCATGGTGAAGAAAATCACCGGACAGTAACAAACCAAAAAGGCGGTGACGATTTTAAAGCCATAGCCGCGCGTCCAGTTAAAAGACAGGCGGATATTATCCCAAACCGAGCCGGGATGGTCCATGGCAAGGGCGGGAAAGGCGAGGCAGATTTTTAGATTGATCCAAAAGCCGAGGATCATCCATAAAAACATGCTGCCTTGAAACTCTTTGGGCAAAAGCGTGAAGACTTCTGCCATATGGCCCAAAACGGTCATAAAAAAGGTGAGAAAGAAAAAACGCGCAAAAGGTCGATTGGCCCCATCAGCCACTTTTTCAGCTTTGCCCATAAGATAAAACCGTGTGGCCGAAACCCCAAGCAAAGCAAGCGCGAGGGAGTTTGACACACTGGCAAGGGCAAGGCCAAAATTTGGGACCTTCACCAAAAAGAGCGAGGCAAAGGAAAAGACCACAGGCAAAAAGATATATTTGCGAAAGACCTTCGCATTGTCGCGCATAAAACTAAGCGCATCAAAAACAAGCGTGTGGACTTGGATTTCCATTTATAGCCCTTCCAGTTCCTGAGCGATTTTACGTGCTGCTTCCACCGGATCATCCGCTTGGGTGATGGGGCGACCAATGACCAGAACATCTGCGCCTGCTTTAATGGCATCGGCTGGGGTCATAATGCGTTTTTGATCGCCTTTTGCCGCCCATGCCGGGCGAATGCCGGGAACGATCAGTTTAAAATCTTCTCCACAGGCTTTACGAATGGGGGCAATTTCTTTGGCAGAACAAACCACACCGTCCAGACCATTTTCTTGCGTGAGCTTGGCAAGGCGCACCACTTGGTCTTCCACACTGTCGTTTAGGCCAATGGCGCTCAGGTCATCTTGATCAAGGGCTGTAAGAATAGTGACCGCAATGGTCCAGTTGATGCCAGCTTCACGCCCTGCTTGGGCCGCTTTTTTCAACATCTCTGGCCCGCCTTGGGCATGGACATTGATGATTTCGGGCTGGATGGGGCCAGCGGCGCGAATGGCTGAGGCCACCGTGTTGGGGATATCGTGAAATTTCAAATCAAGAAAAACCGGCATGCCGACCTTGCGAATGGCAGCCACCCCTTGTGGGCCGTTGGCGGTGAAAAATTCTTTACCAACCTTCATGCCGCCAACCAAGCCTTTGAGCTTTTCAGCCAGCTCAATCGCATATTCCACCTCGGTGGTATCAAGGGCGACATAAATACGTTCAAAAGCTTTCATCATCAGGCTCGCATGGTTTGAATAAACGGATATGTTGATTTTGGATTAGGGGATTTGAGGGGGAATGTCAAAGAGAAAGGAAAACGTCATGCTGGTGAAGGCCTGCATCCATCTGATTTTGCTGGATTCTGGATCAAGTCCAGAATGACTAAGGGTAATCTCAAATTCCATTTTGAGCAAAATTATGCAATAATATCAGTCTATTGTTGTTGATGAAGGGCTAGGGTGATGTTCGCGAGCTTTCGATTTGACAATATCAAAGGTGATATTTATGGCGGGATCACCGCAGGGGTGGTGGCGCTGCCGCTTGCGCTGGCTTTTGGCGTTGCCAGTGGTGCAGGGGCCATGGCGGGGCTCTATGGCGCGATCATCGTTGGTTTTTTTGCCTCCGTTTTTGGCGGTACACCTGCCCAAGTCTCTGGCCCCACGGGTCCAATGACGGTGGTGATGACCGCTGTTATCATGCAGTATATTGATCAGCCCGGCGTTGCTTTCACCATTGTGATGATGGGCGGGTTGTTTCAAATTGGCTTTGGTCTGGCAAAGATCGGTAAATATGTCAGTTTCGTGCCATTTTCCGTGATCTCAGGTTTTATGAGCGGGATCGGGGTGATCATCATCCTGATTGAACTTGCCCCACTGTTGGGTCATTCGGTTGCCCAAGGCGGCACGGTTGGGGCCTTGGCTTACCTGCCAACGCTTCTGAGCCATATCCATGTGAACGCAGCCTTGGTGGGTTTGCTGAGCCTTGGCATTATGATCTTTTGCCCCAAAGCCCTTGCCAACCTCATCCCGCCTGCCTTGGTGGCGCTGATTTTTTGCACAGCTTTGGTTTTCATGCTGGATAATGGGGTGCCCATTATTGGGGAGATCCCAACCGGCCTGCCAAGCCTTATCCTTCCCACCATAATCTGGCCCCAGCTGATTGAGATGATCACAGCAGCCTTAATGCTGGCATTGCTTGGGACAATCGACAGTCTGCTCACCTCCCTCATTGCCGATAATATGACCAAGACCAAACATAAGGCCAATAAGGAGCTTATCGGTCAGGGCATCGGCAATGCGCTGGCAGGCTTGTTTGGCGCCATTCCCGGGGCAGGCGCGACCATGCGCACGGTGGTGAATATCCGCGCAGGCGGCAGAACGCCACTGGCAGGCGTGCTGCATTCAGCTCTTTTATTGGCTATTGTGTTAGGGCTTGGCGGGTTTGCCAGCCATATCCCCCATGCGGTCTTGGCAGGTATTTTGATTAAAGTGGGTTGGGATATTATTGATTGGCCTTTTTTAAAGGTGATGAAAAAAGCGCCCCAAACAACCGTGTTTCTCACCTTTTCGGTCTTAACGCTCACGGTCTTTGTTGATCTGGTCATTGCCGTGGGTTTTGGTGTGGTGGCTGCCAGCTTGATAACCTTGCAGCATCTCACCAGTTTACAGCTTGAGACCATGCGCGGTCATACGGGCAGAAACGGGAAAAGCCATCTCTCTCAAGATGAAAGTGACAAGCTGGAGGCTTTGGGTGATCGGGTATTTTATTGCCATTTTGGCGGTCATGTCACCTTTGGCGCGGCCCATGGCATTATGGAGCGTTTGGTGCCAGAAGACCAATGTGATGCAGTTATATTGGATCTTGGCGATATCAAACATCTTGATATTACCGCAGCTTATGCCTTGCAGGAGATTATTGAGGGTGCGCGTGACCATGATGTGTTGGTGATGATGGTCGGTATGCACGATCATATTGCGCAAAAACTGGAAACCATGGGGGTTTTAGAGCAGGTGGATGATGTGCATATTCATCTGGCGCGCTCAGACTGTTTTGTCTGTGCCAATGATATTTTATCCATTGAGGAAAATGGAAACCCCAAACCTTAAAAAGGTCTGGGGTTTTCACAATTGATCATGCGCTTATTGATGAAAACGCTGAAAGACACATGATCGAATTTTCCGACAAGTAAAGAAGCAGCGCCTTCTTTCTTGAGGTCTGGATTAAGGGCTTTTAAGAGGCCAGCTCAGAGCGGACCTGTTCGCGAAGCTCGTCAATACACACGCGCTCGCTGCCTTTTTCCATATGCCAGAAAGTCCAGCCGTTACAGGCTTGGGCATTTTGAACTTTAGCGCCAACCTGATGGATTGAGCCGCGGAAATCAGAAGCACTTAGGGTGCCATCAGCGCGCACTTTTGCTTCATAACGTCCCTTAACGTCCGTAAGCTTTGTGCCCGGCTCCAACAGACCACGTTCCAGCAATGTGCCAAACGGGATGCGTGGGGCTTGGCGTTTGGCTGGCGTGGTCAGCAAGGAGGTATCAACTTCACCCTTAATGGATTTAATGCGTTTTTCAGCTACCTTGATATAGTCGGTTTCGCGCTCAAGTCCGATGAAGTTACGACCGAGTTTTTTCGCAACCGCACCTGTTGTACCTGTGCCAAAGAACGGATCAAGCACCACATCACCGGGCTTGCTGGAGGCCATAATCACACGATAGAGCAGGCTTTCTGGTTTTTGTGTTGGATGAGCTTTCACACCTTCATCATTTTTCAGGCGCTCGCCCCCATTACAGATGGGCAGCAGCCAGTCCGAGCGCATTTGCACATCGTCGTTAAAGGCTTTCATGGCTTCATAATTGAAGTTGTATTTGGCTTTTTCCGATTTGGAACACCAGATCATGGTTTCATGGGCGTTGGTGAAACGACGGCCACGGAAGTTTGGCATCGGGTTTGTTTTGCGCCAGATCACATCGTTGAGCATCCAATAGCCCAAATCCTGCAAGGTCACACCCACGCGGAAGATATTGTGGTAAGAGCCGATCACCCAGATGGTGCCGTCATCTTTCAAAATACGGCGCGCAGCTTTCAACCAAGCATTAGAAAATTCGTCATAGGCTTTAAAGCTGTCGAATTGATCCCAATGGTCGTCGCAGGCGTCCACTTTGGTGTTGTTGGGGCGGTGAAGGTCACCACCGAGTTGCAGGTTATAAGGCGGGTCCGCAAAAATCAGGTCGACTGACTTTTCCGGGAGGCTGTTCATCAGCTCGATGCAGTCACCCTGCAGGATCTGATTCAGCGGAATTGTGTTTAGCGTTTTCATAGGCTCACTATGGAGCGAATCGGGTTAAAAAAAGTTTAACTCATTGAAAATAAATGAAAATTTACCTTTTGTTAACTTTTGGGATTCGCCTTCTTTGCGAAGGTGAGGCCTTGTGCAACTTGAAAGATTCTTCTGTGGAAGATGCAGTGATATGCGTGGTCTTTGTCCAGCATTCATAGTTCGTTTGGATACTGGCCTGCGCCAGTATGACGGTGTGGGGAGGCTCTCAAAGAGCAAAAAACCCGACAGGCAAAAGCCCATCGGGTTTCTTTAATTCTTCAAGAAGCTTGATGCTTACTTGGCACCAGTTGGAATAGGGCCCAAAATCATAATCATTTGGCGACCTTCCATTTTAGGATGGTGTTCAACCTTGGCGACTTCGACAGTATCTGCCTTCACCCGGTTGAGGATTTCCAAACCTAATTCCTGGTGGGCCATTTCACGACCGCGATAGCGCAAGGTGACTTTAACCTTATCGCCATTATCCAAAAATTTGAAAACGTTACGCATTTTGACTTCATAATCATGTTGATCAATGCCTGGGCGCATTTTGATCTCTTTGACCTGAACGACTTTTTGCTTTTTCTTGGCTTCGGCTTTGCGTTTTTGGGCTTCGTATTTGTATTTACCTGAATCGAGGATTTTACAAACCGGTGGCTCAGCATTGGGGGAGACTTCAATTAAGTCAATCCCGACTCTGCTAGCGCGTTTTAGTGCGTCCTCAATAGAGACGACACCAACCATTTCACCATTCTCATCTACGAGCCGAACTTGCGGGGCGCGGATTTCTTTATTGACGCGTGGGCCTTCTTGGGCCGGTTGCGCCTTCATTGGACGACGAGCTATCGAAACTTCTCCTATATCTTGCTACGCCAAAATGCATAAAAGCGCGAGCCCTTACTCACCGCAAGGACTTGCCGCTTCTTCCACTAGTTTAGCTACAGCTTCATCAAGTGCAAGAATTTCTTGCGTTTTTCCACCTAAACGGCGCATGGCAACTGTGCGGTTTTCAACTTCTTTGCCACCCACAACCAAAATTGCAGGTACTTTTGCATGGCTATGTTCACGGATTTTATAGTTGATTGACTCGTTTCTAAAGTCCGTATCACAAGACAAACCCTTGGATTTTAACAAATCACAGACTTCTTGTGCATAACCGTTATGGTCCGATGTGATGCTTGCTACGATCACTTGTTGGGGGGCCAACCAAAGTGGGAAGCGACCGGCAAAGTTTTCGATCAAAATACCGATGAAACGCTCAAAGGAGCCGAGAATCGCACGGTGAAGCATCACAGGTTTGTGTTTATTGCCGTCTTCACCGATGTAATCGGCGTTCAAACGCTCTGGCAAAACGAAGTCAACCTGAAGGGTGCCGCACTGCCAATCACGACCGATGGCATCACGTAAAACAAATTCCAGTTTCGGGCCGTAAAAAGCACCTTCACCCGGATTGAGCGTCCATTCCAGACCAGCAGCTTCAGTGGCTTCTTTCAACGCACTTTCAGCCTTGTCCCAGGTTTCATCCGACCCGGCGCGCACTTCTGGGCGATCAGAGAATTTAACTTTTACGTCTGTGAAACCGAAATCTTTATAAATAGACTGTAACAGGTCACAGAAAATCTTTGTTTCAGAAATGATCTGGTCCGGGCTACAGAAAATATGGGCGTCATCCTGTGTGAAGGAACGCACGCGCATGAGACCATGCAAAGCACCAGAAGGCTCGTTGCGGAAACAAGAACCAAACTCTGCCATACGTAACGGCAGGTCACGGTATGATTTCAGGCCTTGGTTAAAGATCTGAACGTGACATGGGCAGTTCATGGGCTTAATGGCAAGAACCTTGTCTTCAGCACCGGTGATGAACATGTTTTCGCGAAATTTCTCCCAGTGACCTGAGTCTTCCCACAGCTTGCGATCCACCATTTGGGGCGTGTTGACTTCAACATAGCCACCTTCTTCAAGGCGTGTGCGCATATATTCTTGGACTTTGCGGTAAATAGACCAGCCATGTGGGTGCCAGAAAACAGAACCAACCGCTTCTTCTTGGAAGTGGAAAAGCTCCATTTCTTTACCAAGTTTGCGGTGATCGCGTTTTTCAGCTTCTTCCAGCATGTGGAGATATTGGCGAAGGGCCTTTTTATCTGCCCAAGCTGTCCCGTAAATACGTTGCAGCATTTCATTGTTGGAATCACCACGCCAGTAAGCACCGGCAACTTTCATTAATTTGAAAGCCTTGCCAAGCTTGCCCGTTGACGGCAGGTGAGGCCCGCGACACATATCAAACCAGTCGCCTTGGCGATAGACGGTGACGTCTTCACCTGCTGGAATGCTTTCGATGATTTCGGCCTTATAAAGCTCGCCCATGTCTTTGAACTTGGCGATCAGCTCGTCACGTTCCCAGACTTCGCGCTCAATAGGGAGGTTGCGATCAACGATTTCTTCCATTTTCTTTTGGATTTTTTCAAGATCGTCATCGGTGAAGGGCTTCTTGGTGGCAAAATCGTAGTAATAGCCGTTTTCAATAGCCGGACCGATGGTGACTTGCACATCGTCAAACAGCTCTTGTACGGCTTGAGCCATAATGTGAGCGGCGTCATGGCGCAGCAGTTCCAGTGCGTCTTCATCACGCGCGGTGACGATGGACATATCCACATCTTCGGTAATTTCCAAAGACAGGTCTTTCATCTCGCCATTGATACGCACTGCCAAGGCAGCTTTGGCAAGGCCTGCACCGATATCGGCTGCAACTTCAGCCCCCGTAACAGAACCTTCAAATTCACGGACAGAGCCATCTGGCAAAGTAATCGCGACCATGGATTTCGCACTCACATAATTTATCAAAACATCAAGAGGGGCAAATTAGCGTGATTGTGCACTGTGTCAAGGTAAACCGTGACTTGCCCTGTGAGATGATTGATGTGATGTAAAGGATTCTTAGTATGGGCTAACCGATTGCCCGCTGGCAGGGTTGCCGATCATGGCGAGAAACTCTTTGCGCGTTGCCATGTTGTTTCTAAAAGCCCCTAACATGCGGGACGTCACCATGGTGACGCCGGGCTTATACACACCGCGCGTGGTCATACATTGATGTTGGGCCTCAATCACTACAGCCACACCGTGGGGTTCAAGCACATCCTGGATGACATTAGCCACTTGGGCGGTCATCTTTTCCTGAATTTGCAAGCGTTTGGCATAAACCTCAATAATGCGTGCTAGCTTGGAAATACCCACGACACGGTTTTTTGGCATATAGCCGATATGGGCCTTGCCAAGGATGGGGACCATGTGATGTTCACAATGGGATTCAAAGCGGATATCGCGCAGCAAAACCATCTCGTCATAACCATCAGTCTCTTCAAAGGTCCGTTTAAGGATTTCTTCCGGGTCCTGATTATAGCCTGCGAAAAATTCTTCATAAGAGCGCACGACGCGGTCCGGCGTGCCAAGCAAGCCTTCACGGGTATGGTCATCGCCTGTCCATCTGATCAAGGTGCGGACGGCTTCTTCGGCTTCTTCACGGCTGGGCTTTGCCCCAACGAGGTCTAATTTTGGCTTCGTGCTCACGAGACATTCCTTTCCATTGGACATTCACTGTGGAGCTAATAGGTATGTGTGTTCTTTTCGGATTACAATACCTGAGAAAATTTATCAAGTATTTAATCCGTAATAAAGCCCATAGCAAAATATGGGCTTTATTGACGATCTCAAGGCAGAAGCCTTTGATTGATTAACGCAAGAAACGCACGCGGATGGTACCGGGAATATCGCGTAAGGCTTGGCGAACGCCTTGGCCTTTTTCGATATCGGCATCCACATCAACAACCACATAACCGTATTCACCATCGGTTTGCAGGAATTGACCAAGAATGTTGAAACCGTGTTCCACCATAATTTCAGAAATATGCGCCATCACACCCGGTTTATTTTCATGGATATGCATAAAGCGTGTACCAGCCCCTTTAACAGGCAGGGATACTTCCATGAAGTTAACCGCGCCAAATGTGGAGCCATCATCTGAATATTTCACCAGTTTTTCAGCAACTTCTGTTCCGATATTGGCTTGGGCTTCCTGTGTGGAACCACCAATATGTGGCGTGAGGATCACGTTTGGAATGCCGCGAAGCTCAGAAACAAATTCATCGTCTGCGCCTTTAGGCTCAACGGGGAAAACGTCAATAGCAGCACCGGCAATATGACCATCTTTCAACGCATCTGCGAGAGCCGGGATTTCAACAACCTGACCACGTGCTGCATTAATGAAATGGGCACCGGCTTTCATTTCGCCAAGTTCGCGCGCACCGATCATGTTGCGTGTTTCAGCCGTATCAGGCACATGCAGGCTGACGATGTCAGACATTTGCAACAGCTGATCCATGCTTTCACAAGGTGTGGCGTTACCCAGTGGCAATTTATTGACCACATCAAAGTAAACCACTTTCAGGCCAACGGCTTCTGCGAGAATGGAAAGCTGGCTACCAATGTGACCATAACCGATGATACCAAGGGTTTTACCACGCACTTCATAAGAGCCCGTCGCAGACTTCATCCAGCCACCAGCATGGCAGCTTTCAGATTTTGCCGGAATGCCGCGCATCAACATGATGGCTTCCCCCAAGACAAGTTCTGCAACTGAACGTGTGTTGGAATAAGGGGCGTTAAAGACAGGCACACCCTTTGTCAGGGCCGTGCGCAGGCTTACCTGATTGGTGCCGATACAGAAACAACCAACAGAGAAAAGTTTCTCAGCACTATTGATCACTTCTTCAGTGAGCTGGGTGCGAGAACGAATGCCAACAATGTGGGCGTCCTTGATTTTTTCTTTCAGAACGTCTTCATCTAAGGCTTTCTTGTGGAATTCGATGTTGCTGTATCCTGCGTTTTCAAATACACGCACAGCATTTTCATGAACGCCTTCCAACAAGAGAATGCGGATTTTATCTTTTGCCAAAGACAGATTGCTCAACGGACTTCTCCTAAACCGTAAACCATGGGCTGATATTGAGGGCTTTTGTAAGAGGTCTGTCCAGTCAGGGCAACGATTAAATTTTAAAACCGAGCAGGGAAACGTCATCGCGACGTTTCTGGTTACCCTGAAATTGTGCAAAGCGTTTCTCAATGATCTCTTTTTGCTCATTCATTGGGCGACCATTGATCTCACTTAAAATCGTTTTTAAACGTTTGCGCCCAAAGGAACGCCCTGAGGTTTCGCCAATCTGGTCAATTAACCCATCGGTGCACAGGTAATATTCGCAGTCTTTTTCCAAGGCAAGTTCATGCAGGGTATAATGTTGATCATAAGGAATGCTGCGATAGCCCATGGCTTCACGTGTGCCTTTAAATTCGATCAATTCACCGTTTTGCAAGCGATAAAGCGTGAAATGCGCGCCTACGTAATAAAGCGTTTGGTCTTGTGGGGAAATAAAGCAGGCCCCCATTTCAAGCCCATCATCAGAATCCCCTACATGGTCCAAATTCTGCCCCAAGGTGGATTGCAGCAATTTATGCATATCTTGGATCAAGAGGGTGAGGTTGCCACAAGGGGTATTGATCAGGGCTTGTTCCAAGGCCCCTGTTGAAAGCAGGGTCATAAAGGCACCGGGAACGCCGTGCCCTGTACAATCGCCCAGCATAAGCAACAAACCGCTGCCCCATTCCTTGCTCCAGTAGAAATCACCGCCAACCGTATCTCTGGGTTCCCAGATGATGAAATGATCGTTGAGATGGTCTTGCATGGCGACATTATCGGGCAAGGTGGCGCGTTGAATGCGCGCAGCATAATTAATTGAGCTGGTGATCACGTCATAGGCATCTTTAAGACGCTTTTCAGCCTTTTTCTTCTCGGTAATATCGCGAATCGCGGCGGCAATAAAACGGCCCTCTTCTGTCATGATGGGGCTGAGGCTGACCTCAATGGGGAAACTTGAGCCGTCTTTTCTTTCTCCACTTAAGACTAAATTCGTACCCATTTCACGAAAGCCGGATTTATTATTAAAACTTTCACGCTGTTTGTGATGGTTTGCACGCACGGCCTGTGGCACCAGCATGTCCACATTTTCACCTAACAGTTCTTGCTTGCTATATCCAAAGTGGTTTTCCGCCTGTTTGTTTGCTAGCTCCATAATGCCTTTATCATTAACGATGATGGTGGCGTCAGGGGCTGATTCCAAGAGTGCGCGAAACCATCTCTCTCTTTCTGCAACGCGTTTTTCTGCCTTTTTGCGCTCAAGGGCATGTTCTTTAAAAAGCCGTACCGTGCGCCCCATCATGCCCAATTCTGTATTGGGGTTTTCATCCAGATGAAGCGGGGTGTCGAGTTGGTCGTTTGAGAGTTTGCGCATGACCCCAGTTATATTGCTGATCGGGGTAATGACTTTTGAGCGTAAAACCCAGTTGCTTAAAATAATCATGGCAGGAAAAAGAAGAAGCCCGCCCCAGATCATGTAACGTGCAAGATCGTGAATACGCTCAACGGCGGCTTCAACATTTTGGCTGGCAGTATGGTTTTCATCAATGATCGCGCGTGTGAGGGTTTGAAAACCCGCTAGGGCAGGCTCGTCATTAATCTTCACTTGGCGATCAATAGTTTGAGGTGTCGCCTGGTTCATGGTCATGACTTTAACATGAGGGGCATTACCCTCATAAGACAGAAGCACATGTTCGATATGGCGAAGGGCTTCAGTTTCGGCCTTGTTGATCGTGAGTTTGCGATAGTCGTTAATTAAGTTGCGGGCTTGATTAACAGAGTCTTGGAGTTTTGGATAAAGGGTGGCTTCTGCGCGCAGGATATAATTTTTAAAATGATGGATCATGCCGCCATAGCCAAAAGCACGAAGAAGCTTTTGCAAAAGTATAGGCTTGCCTAAAGCCATCTCATCCAGCCCTTCTTGAGAGACGGCTCTGTCTAAAATACCAAAGCCATAATATGCTGATCCATCATTGACTTTAACAGCGCGATCAATAGCTAAGATCGGGCGTTTATCTATGATCATTTCTTGGGCGGTTTTTAGGGACGCACTATATTGATTGACGGTTTCTTCAACGTAATTCAGCGCTTTTATTTCTTCGCTCTGATCCATGAAAATACGCAAGTGGCGCAGGGCTGATTTTGCAGCCCCGATGCGTTCTTCGGCTTTTCTTAGGTGTTTTTCATCGTGGCGCAGGATGTAGTTTTTGAAGTTATGGATCATGCCGCCATAACCAAGTTCTTCATAAAGGCTGTTTAGCGCGCGGGCTTTTTCTGATTGGGTGGCTTTAAAGGTTGCCCATGTTTTATCTACCAACAGGCTATCTTGACGCATGAGAAGCGAAGAAATGACAAGCACGCTGCCCAATAAGATGGAAACAGCTGCAAACCATTTCCCTAAAGATGCAATACTGACCGTATGAACCTGTTTTGCCATGGGTTTATCCTTATAAGAGCGCCTTTATATTAGGGCGCAAACTTATAAGGAGTCCAACAGTTATTTTATGGGGTATTTTTAAATGGAAAAACCGATGACAGACACATCATCGCGTCGTTTTTCATCACCTTGATAGTCTTTTAGTAGCGCGCTGATCTGCTTTTTTTGATCCTGAAGAGGGAGGTGGAGTGTGTCTTTCAATAAAGCTTTAAAACGCTTGCGCCCAAAAGAGACACGTTTTGGCCCACCGATTTGATCTATTAAGCCATCCGTTGTCAGGTAATAGTTGGCCCCTTTTTTTAAAGGGATTTCATGAACGATATATTGTTGGTTTGAGGGAACATGGCGATAGCCCATGGCCTGTTTGGTACTTTTGATCTCGTTAATCTCGCCCTCATAGCCCTCATATATGGGGAAATGCGCCCCGACAAATGAAAGTGTCTGTTTGGATTGAGAAAAATAGCAAATACCAATTTCTACCCCGTCATCGGACTCCCCTTTAGCACTTTTATCTTGGCCAAGTGTGGCTTGTAAAAGCTGATGGGTTTTATGGGCAAGATAGCTAAGATCCCCTTCAGGACATTTGATTAAGGCTTGTTCCAAGGCCCCTGTTGAAAGGAGTGTCATAAACGCACCGGGCACGCCGTGGCCTGTGCAATCACCAAGCGCGAGAAGAAAGCCATCGCCCCAGTTTTTATTCCAGTAAAAATCTCCCCCCACTGTGTCGCGGGGCTCCCATAAAACGAAATGCTCGCTAAAACCTTCTTCAAGTGTGGTGTGATCCGGAAGTGTTGCGCGCTGGATACGTGCGGCATAATTGATCGAGCTTTTAATCACGTTATAGGCATCATTGAGCTGCTTCTCTGCAAGCCTGCGTTCCGTAATATCGCGAATTGAGGCACAAACATGATGGCCGTTTTCCGCTTCAATGGGGCTGAGGCTAACTTCAATGGGGAAGGTCGTGCCGTCTTTTCTTTCCCCTTCAAGTTCAAGTCCGCTGCCCATTTCACGTACCGCTGTTTTTTGATGAAAGCTTTCGCGTTTTTTATGGTGATGTTCGCGCATGGAGCTGGGCACCAGCATGTCTACATTTGCGCCCATAAATTCTTCTTTGGAATAACCAAAAAGAACCTCGGCCTGTCGATTGGCAAGCTGGATTTCCCCATTATGATCAACGATTAATGTGGCATCCGGTGTGGATTCAAGAAGCGAGCGAAACCAGCGTTCACGTTCAATGATTTTTTGTTCAGCTTGGCGTCTTTTGGTGACATCGCGAATGGCGGTGGCAATAAATTTGCCTTTATCGGTTTCAATGGGGCTCAGGCTCACTTCAATGGGAAATGTGCTGCCGCCTTTGCGCTCACCTTCTAAAACAATATCGGCCCCCATTTCGCGCACGCTTGATGTTTGGTTGAAGCTTTCGCGCATTTTAGGGTGGTGGGCCCGTATGGCTTGAGGGACCAGCATATCCACATTCTCACCGATGAGCTCTTCATTTTTATAGCCAAAAACGCTTTCCATTTGCTTGTTTGCAAAATGAATAATGCCCTTGAGATCAACGATTAAAGTGGCATCAGGCGCAGATTCGAGTAGGGCGAGAAGCCATTGTTCATTTTCATTCTTTTTATCGTTCTGAACGTTCATGGTGTGCCTATCTTATGAAGGTGTGGAATAGCCAGAATTTCAAAGACTAACAGGCCTTCTTTTTATTGAAAAGCTAGCCGAACGTATATATAGGCTAAAACTTGCCTATTTTGATGTGTTTTTTCTTGACCCACCGTCCAATCTCGCTACCTTCGCGCCATGCGCATTTTCAGACATTTTGAGGACTTGCCGCCCGAGGTCAAAGGGGGCGCAGTCGCGATTGGAAACTTTGACGGCGTGCACATGGGGCACAGGGAAGTGATTGGCGAGGCCGGATGGATTGCCAAAGCACACCGTATTCCCTGGGTTGTGCTGACGTTTGAGCCTCATCCGCGTATGATTTTCATGCCCAAACAGGACCCGTTTCGCATTACGCCGTTTCGCATTAAAGCGCGCCATGTGGAAGAAATGGATGTTGACCATCTGGTCTGCCTGCAATTTGATATGGATTTCGCCAAAGTTTCTGCTGAAGATTTTATCCAGAAAGTACTGGTCGATGGCTTAGCCGCTAAACATGTGGTCTGTGGCTATGACTTTTATTTTGGGGCCAAGCGTCAAGGCAACCCTGACATGTTGCTTCATAAGGGGCGCGAGCATGGCTTTGGTTTTACCTGTGTTAATCCGGTGACCGATAACGGCGGAGAGGCTTATTCTTCAACGCGCGTGCGTGAATATCTGGTTGAGGGTGAACCACATCAAGCCAGTGGTGTGCTGGGTCGCCCCTTTGAGATTGAAGGCCGTGTGGTTGAAGGGGATCAACGCGGGCGCTCCATTGGGTTTCCCACCTGTAATATTGAACTGCATGAATATTTAAAACCGGCCCTTGGGGTTTATGCCATTCGCGCAGGTGTGGACCATGGCACCCATACGGTCTGGCATGACGGGGTCGCCAATATTGGCAAACGCCCGACCTTTGATAAGCGTGATATTTTGCTGGAAGCCCACCTGTTTGACTTTGAGGGTGACCTTTATGGCAAACATTTGCGGGTGGCCTTGGTGGATTTCATCCGCCCTGAGCAGAAATTTGATGGTCTGGATGAAATTAAAGAGCAGATTGCAAAAGATTGCATCCAAGCCAAAGACATACTAAAGAGTACCAAACCTTTTTAACCCTCTTGATACGAGCAGACCATGACTGTGGATTATAAATCGACCGTATTCCTTCCTAAAACCGACTTTCCAATGCGTGCTGGCCTTGCCAAAAAAGAGCCGCTGATTCTGGATAAATGGGAGAAATCAGGTCTTTACGAGCAATTGCGCAAAGCCGGCGAAGGCCGTGAGGATTTTGTGCTCCATGATGGCCCTCCATACGCCAATGGTCATTTGCATATTGGTCATGCGCTTAACAAGATTCTTAAAGATATCATTGTTCGCTCTCAGCAGATGATGGGCAAAAATGCCAACTACGTACCGGGTTGGGATTGTCACGGTCTGCCGATTGAGTGGAAAATCGAAGAAAAATACCGCAAGAAGAAGAAAGATAAAGATCAGGTTCCCGTTCTGGAATTTCGTGAGGAATGTCGCCAGTTCGCCAAGGAATGGATCGATATCCAGCGTGAAGAATTTAAGCGTCTCGGCGTGGTGGGCAATTGGGAAGATCCGTATCTGACCATGACCAACAAGGCCGAATCCATCATTGCCAAAGAGCTGTGCCGCTTTTTGATGAATGGCAGCCTTTATAAAGGGGCTAAGCCTGTCATGTGGTCGCCCGTTGAAAAAACGGCGTTGGCTGAGGCTGAGGTTGAATATTTTGACCATGAGTCTGTCACCATCCATGTGCGTTTTAAGGTGGAAGAAACCAAATTTGATGCGGTGAAAGATGCCACCATCGTGATTTGGACCACCACACCATGGACCATTCCGGGCAACCGTGCGGTGGCTTATGGTACTGACATTGATTATGGCGTTTATGAAATCATTGACGTGCATGATGGCTCGCTTGCCCGTGTGGGTGAGAAAATCTGTGTGGCAGAAGCCTTGGCAGGTGAAGTCATGGGCGAAGCCAAAGTGGCTGATTTTAAACTGGTGACACAGTTTAAGGGTAAAGAGCTTGAAGGCACCATTTGTTCACACCCATGGCGCGGTCGTGACTATGACTTTGATGTGCCTTGTATTGCCGGGGATCATGTCACAACAGAAGCTGGTACGGGCTTTGTCCATACCGCACCGGGTCACGGTCAGGAAGACTGGGAAGTCTCCATGGAATATGGCATTGCCGTGCCCGATACAGTCGGCCCAGATGGGTGTTATTATGAACATGTGCCGATCTTTGCAGGCAACCATGTCTATAAAGTTGCCCCGTTTGTGTTAGAACAACTTACCGAAGTGGGCTCTTTGCTTGCCTCTGGTAAAATCACCCATAGCTATCCGTGTTCATGGCGCTCAAAAGCCAAGCTGATTTTCCGCAATACGCCGCAGTGGTTTATCTCGATGGAGACAAATGAGCTGCGCGAAAAAGCGCTTAAAGCCATTGATGAAACACGCTTTGTGCCAGAAGTTGGTCGCAACCGCATTGGCGGGATGATCAAGGACCGCCCAGACTGGTGTGTTTCGCGCCAACGCGCATGGGGTGTGCCGATCACGGTCTTTGTGGATAAGAAAACAGATGAGCCTTTACGTGATCAAAGCGTTGTGGACCGCATTGTTGCTGCTTTTGAAGAAGAAGGCGCAGATGCATGGTATGCACGTGATCCCCAAGAGTTTTTGGGCAGTGAGTATAAGCTTGAGGATTATGATCAAGTCACCGACATTTTAGATGTGTGGTTTGATTCTGGTGTGACCCACGCTTTTGTTATGGAAGAGCGTGATGACCTTTCTTGGCCTGCTTCCCTTTATCTTGAAGGCTCAGACCAACACCGTGGCTGGTTCCATTCAAGCTTGCTTGCCTCATGTGGTACGCGCGGTCGCGCCCCTTATGATGCGGTGCTGACCCATGGGTTCGTATTGGATGAAAAAGGCTTCAAAATGTCCAAATCCATGGGCAATGTGACAAGCCCACAGGATGTGAACAACCAGTATGGCGCAGATATCCTGCGCTTGTGGGTGGTTTCAGCAGATACCTCAGATGATCTGCGCATCGGCCCTGAAATCATCAAACAACAATCAGATGTTTATCGCCGTTTGCGCAACACTTTGCGTTATATGCTAGGTAACCTTGAAGGGTTTAGCGAGGCTGAAAAACTGCCCGTTGAAGAAATGCCGGAACTGGAACGTTGGGTCTTACATCGCCTGTTTGAGCTGGATCAACAGCTGCGCGGTGCCTGTAACGATTTTGTTTTCCACAAAGCTTTTGCCGAGCTGCATAACTTCTGCGCGGTTGAACTTTCTGCCTTTTATTTCGATATTCGCAAAGATGCGGTTTATTGTGATGGGGCTGATAGCATTCGCCGCCGTGCGGCGCGCACGGTTCTTGATACCTTGTTTAATACACTAACCGCGTGGCTCGCACCGTTTATGGTCTTTACATGTGAAGAAGCTTGGACTTGTCGTTTTGGTGAGGATGCTGAGTCTATTCACTTGCGTTCATTCCCGGAAATCCCAGCCAATTGGCAGGATGAGGCACTGGCGGCAAAATGGGCTAAGGTGCGTGATTTGCGCAAAGTCGTAACGGGTGCGCTTGAGCTGAAGCGTAAAGAGAAAACCATCGGGTCGTCTTTACAAGCTGCACCGGAAGTCTTTGCAACAGCAGATTATGTTGAGGCCATGAGCGGTATTGATCTGGCAGAACTTTCCATTACATCAGGCGCAAGTCTGGCTGAAGGCGACGTTCCGGCTGAGGCCTTTACCATGGAAGATGTGGCCGGGGTTGGTGTTGTCTTTAAGGAAGCTGACGGCGGTAAATGCGAGCGTTGCTGGCAAATCCTGCCTGAAGTGAGTGCTGAGGGTGGCATCTGTAAACGTTGTGAAGATGCAATTGGCTAACAACGGTCCTTTTGGCGCAACGGGTATGTGATGAACCAGACTTTTCAAAAAAAGCCCTATCTGGCGGGTTTGCTCACAGCTGTGATTATTTTTCTGTTGGATCAATGGTCCAAGATTGAAATCGTCTATGATGTGATGATGCCGCCCAAGATTATTGAGGTGACGTCCTTTTTCAATATCGTCATGGCGTGGAACCGTGGCGTGTCTTTTGGGATGTTTGGCTGGGATTCGCAGATTAAGATCTATGTCTTGGCAGCAATGGCCTTTGTGGCGGCTGTTGGGCTTACAATTTGGATGATCCGTGAAGGGCGACTTATCTTTGCCATTCCGTGTGGTGCCATCATTGGCGGGGCCATTGGTAATGGTATTGATCGCCTGCATTGGGGCGCGGTTGCGGACTTTTTGGACTTCCATATTGCGGGCTATCACTGGCCTGCCTTTAACGTGGCAGACATCGGAATTACCTGCGGGGCAACCTTTTTGATCTTAGATAGCTTGTTTAGTAAGCAAGATTCCTCTAAAACTGAAGATAGTGACTAATTCGATTTCAAGTTTGGCGATGAACATGTCTGTGCGTACCTATAAGAAATTTCTCGGTTTGGCGATTGCTGCTGTTGCGCTAAGCGCCTGTAGTGGCACCAAAGAAATGTTGGGTCTGGAAAAAACAGCTCCTGATGAATTTGCTGTTTATACACGCGCACCCTTAAGCTTGCCGCCAGATTATGCCCTTAAGCCACCAACACCGGGTGTAGAGCGCCCCAATACGGAAAACCAGCAAGAAAAAGCGCGCCGTGCCTTAACCGGGCGTCGCGCTGCTGCGGCAAAAGTTGATGCGTTGGGAAGCTATTCCAATATGTCACCGGGCTTGAAGTCTTTGTTGGAACAAACCGGTGCGGTCCATGCAGACCCATCTATTCGCCAAACCATTGATCGCGAAACAAGTGCCTTTATTTCAGAATCGGAAACTTTTGCAAAAGATTTGATGTTCTGGAAAAACAAAGAACCGTTTGGTTCCAAGATCGATGCGGCACAAGAAGCCCAACGCATTCGTGAAGCCCAAGCCTTGGGTCAGGCCGTTGATGGTCAAAGTGCGGTTGTGATTGAGCGCAAAGAAGGTGCGATCTTAGAAGGCGCGCTGGACTTCTTGAAATAAGCCTTGCCCTTGTCAGGCCATAATCTGAAACTACATCATAATGGATCGTTTATTTTTCCGTGTGATTGAGGTTTCCTTTGCGTCTGATCTTGTTTGTCCTCTCAGCCTTTCTTTTTTCTTATCCCGTTCAAGGGGCTGTCTTTAACCCGCAAAGCTTCATGCTGAACAACGGCATGCAGGTGGTGTTGGTGACCAATAACCGCGTGCCTGTGGTGCGTCATATGGTGTGGTATAAAGTGGGGTCAGCTGATGAGCCCGCAGGCAAATCTGGTATTGCCCATTATTTTGAACATTTGATGTTTAAAGGCACCAAGAAAATTGCCGCAGGGGAATTTTCCAAAATTGTTGCCAAAAATGGCGGGCGCGATAATGCCTTTACCTCTTATGATTATACGGCCTATTACCAGACAGTTGCCAAAGACCGTTTGGCCTTGGTGATGGAGATGGAGGCTGATCGCATGATCAACCTCACTCTCACTAAAGAGGTAATTGAGCCGGAGCGCCAAGTCATTTTGGAAGAACGCCGTCAACGCACCGATAATAACCCCGCCGCCCAATTGCGCGAACAAATCGATACGGCGCAATATATGAACCACCCCTATCGCATTCCGGTGATCGGTTGGGCCCATGAAATTGAAGCCCTAAGTCTTGAAGATTTACGCAAGTTTTATAAAAAATGGTATGCGCCCAATAATGCAATTTTGATTGTGGAAGGCGACATCACCATGGAGGAGCTGCGCCCACTGGCTGAAAAATATTATGGGGGGATTGCGCGCGGTCCTGAAATGAAACGTATGCGCCCCTCAGAGCCACCTGCCCATGCGGACCGCCGTGTGATCAAACGCGATGCCCGTGTGCGCCAAGCGAGCTTACAGCGCAGTTATTTTGCACCGAGCTATCAAGATAGTGCGACGGATGCGAAAGCACCTTATGCGTTGCAGATTTTAGAAAATATTATGGGCGGTTCAGCCACCAGCCGGCTTTATACCTCCCTTGTGATTGAGAAGAAAATTGCTATTTCAGCAGGTCTGTCTTATTCACCAAACCGCCTTGATCTATCAGAAATGACATTTTGGTTGAGCCCGCAACAAGGGGGCTCTATTGAACAAAGCGAAGCTGCCTTGCAAAAGGAAATCGATCTTTTGTTGGAAAAAGGCGTGAGCTTTGATGAAGTGGCACGAGCGCAAAAATCATTGGTTAATGAAGCGGTGTTTGCCCGGGATAATCTGGGCACCGCAGCCCAAGTGATTGGCGGGGCGCTTGCTATTGATATATCACTTGAGCGTATTGAAAACTGGCCGGAAATGATTAAATCCATCACGGTTGATGATGTAAATCGGGCCATGCGCGCCGTCTTAACAGACCAGAAAACCGTGACAGGTATTTTGCTCGGCATGGGAGATAAATAAGATGCGCTATATTGTCTTAGCTCTTACTCTTTTCTTATCTCTTCCCGCCTTTGCCTTGGCGCCTGTTCAGGAAGTGACTTCGTCTTCCGGCATAAAGGCATGGTTGATTGAAGATCATCGCAATCCCATTGTGTCACTTAAGTTTGCTTTTCGCGGTGGTTCTGCCCTTGATCCAATAGGCAAAGAGGGGCTGGCACGGCTTGTCTCTTCCACCATGGATGAAGGTGCGGGAAAATGGGATTCCCAAGGCTTTCAGGCCCGTCTTGAAGATTTATCCATCACTTTGCGCTTTGAAGCTTCCATGGATAGTTTTGGCGGGCGCGTCTTAACCTTGCGTGAAAATTTAGATGCCTCAATGGAGATGCTTAAAGCGGCCTTAACGACCCCGCGCTTTGATCTCGAGCCTGTGGAGCGTATCCGCGCACAAATTCTGGCCCAGCTCAAACAACGCGAAGAAGACCCCGCTGCCCTTGGCGCGCTAAAGATTTATAAGGAAGTGATGGGTGATCACCCTTATTCGCGCGGCTCAAAAGGGACAGTACAGGGAATGGAAAATGTGACCCGTGCTGATTTAAAGGCCTTTGCGAAAAACCGTTTAGGCAAAGATAATCTGGTGATTGGTGTATCGGGTGATATCACGCCTGAGAAACTCAAATCATTACTTGATGAAACCTTTTCAGACCTGCCCGATCACGCCGCACCCTGGCAGTTGCCACCTGTGAAGCTGAAGTTTAAAAAGACTACGGATGTGGTGAATAAGCCCGTGCCACAAAGCAGCATTTTGTTTGCTCAAAAAGGCATTAAGCGTGACGATGCTGATTTTTATGCTGCTTATGTGCTGAATTATATTTTAGGCGGTGGTGGTTTTTCATCGCGCCTTTATGAAGAGGTGCGTGAAAAGCGCGGGCTGGTCTATTCGGTCTATAGCTATCTGGCAAATTATGAGGAGACCGAGCTCTTTATGGTGGGGGCTGGCACGCAAAATGCCCGTGTGAAAGAAACACTCGATGTGGTGCGCCATGAATGGCAAAAGGCTGCCCGCGAGGGTGTTAGCTTTGAAGAGGTGCGTGATGCCAAGACCTATCTTACAGGCTCTTTTGCCTTGCGCTTTAATTCAAGTGAAAGCATTGCGGCGATCTTGAGCGCTATGCAGATGGATCGTTTACCCATAGATTTCTTGGAGCAAAGAAACAAGCTTGTAGAAGCGGTTACATTGGAAGATGTAAACCGGATGGCGAAATCATTACTGATGCCAGAAAAGTTTCAGGCCGTCGTTGTCGGACAGCCTGAAGGATTATAATCAACTCTGATCGGTTTGTTTGAGATTACTTTTTGTATTTCTCAGCAAACTGGTCATAGGCTTCCAGTGTTTGGGAACCATAAATCATAGACGGCCCACCGCCCATATAAACAGCCATACCAACGGTTTCAGCGACTTCTTCACGGGTTGCGCCAAACTTAAGGGCGGCTTTTACATGAAAAGCAATACAGCCGTCACAGCGTGTTGTGATCGCGATGGCAATGGCAAGAAGTTCTTTTGTTTTTGGATCAAGAACACTATCAGCACTGGCGCTTTGTGCCAGTTGTGAAAAGGCACTCATGGTTTCAGGAATGGCACCGCGCAGGGTCTTGATCGCACCTGTCAGGTCTTTGGCGATTTCAGGGTAATTCTTGCTCATTTATTTTCTCCATCGCAAATAATATATTTAGCATATTCTAATATATTAAAATGTTCGGATGATCAACAATTATTTTAAATCGTTATTTGAGGGTAATTGTACTGTCGGACTTATAAATTCGCCCGCCATTATCATCATTGCGCACCAGCTTGATCAGCCCGCGATAGACACCATTTTCCCAGTTTAATGTGGGTTTGCGCAAACCGGCATGAAGGGTGCGATAGGCTTGGTCTTTCTCAATGGTACTGGTGTAATTGAGCACGCTTTCACCATCCGGTGCGGTGATGGTGAAAGTGATTATATCGCCTTTTTTCACATGCAAAAACCGCCCCCATAAAAATAGGCGAGGCGAGCGTATAGAAAGGGTTTCATCATCATAAAGCCCTTGCACTAAGCCGCTATGTTTGGGCTGGGTCGCTGAAAAGCCGATATCAAAAATATCCAGCTTGCGATAGGCCAGCTCATTCATCACGGGTTTGGGCCAAAGTGCTTTATTGCTGGCTTTACATTTATCAAGGCGTGAGACCCCAACAAACGGGTCAACCGCATGGCCTGTGCGTTTGGTGGACCCTTCAGGGATATATTCGATTTGAAAATGTAGGTGAGGGAAACTTGCCATACCGGAATGGCCCACAAGGCCGATGATATCACCTTGTTTTACCGCATCGCCTTTTTTGACTTTCACACTGTTTTTGCGCAGATGGCAATATTGCGTGATCCAGCCATTTTCATGTTTAAGGCGCACGCCATTGCCGCATTTCTTTTTGGCGATTTTCTCTTTTGGTAATTTGCGAAAATCAATATCTTTCATGCCATCGCGCGTACCCACCACAAAACCGTCACTGGCCGCGCGCACCACCACCCCGGCCTGCATATCGCGATAATTGCGGATCATGAAGTCGGTGCCTTTATGGGCATTATAGGTTTGTGTGCCACAGGCGTAATCTTTGGCCGCCTTGGTGCGATCATGGTCCACATAATTGGCAATCCAGCAGTTCCAGCCCAGTTCGCACTCAATGGGTAAGATCATGTTTGGCGCAGGCGCAATTTTCCCGGCCCAGACAGAAGGGGAGAGCAGCAAAAATGCAAAAAAGGTGAGGGCGAATTTTCCAATGATCATAGCGCGCGCATTATGAAACATTCTTTTCATTAAAGAAAAGAGGGAATTTTCACTTTGGAAGAATTTTACTTCCGTATATAGTGCCGCGCAGACGTTAATTATTATATTTAAGGGATGAAACCATGGAAGAGCTTTACGGCTACTCATATGACGAAATCGATGTCGGTATGACCGATGTTTTTTCTAAAACCGTTACAGAAGCCGATATCATGGCATTTGCTGGTGTGTCAGGCGATACAAACCCGGTTCATCTGAATGAAGAATTTGCCGCCAGCACAATGTTTAAAACACGCATCTCACACGGTATGTTGAGTGCTGGTTTTATCTCGACTGTTTTTGGCACAAAGTTGCCTGGCCCGGGCTGTATCTACATTGCGCAGAATCTGAAATTCAAAGCGCCTGTTAAAATTGGCGATACGGTTGTTGCACGTGTGACAGCTCTTGAAAAAGACGATGCCAAGAAAATGATTAAGTTTGAAACCGTTTGTACGGTTGGTGATACAAATGTCATCGTTGGCGATGCAACCATTATGGTTCCTGCTCGCGACTAATTATTGTGCTCTGGCATAATGAATATGAAAAAGGCTCTGCATATAAATGTGCAGGGCCTTTTATTTTTGGCTGTCGTCTTTAGAAGCCTCATCGTCTTGCGCATCTTTTTCAGCTGAGCGTTTGCGCATATAAAGCGCACCAACGATGACGAGAACCCAAATGCTGATGCCAAACAGGCCGAGTCGGGCGTCCGGGTCTTTTTCCAGTACAAAGACGGAAAACACCACGCCTAGTAAAAAGATAAAGAGGCCAAAGACCACCATATCGGCTTTGAAATTTGGGTTCTTACTCATGGCTGTAGGATATAGCGTCAAGCGGGGTGAAAAACCAAGGAAAAATTATTGGCAGGCATGTCATAGACATGAGCCAGTTTAAGCCCGTTTTTTGCCGCCTCTGCTTCAACCTCTTCCATGGCGCGCACCCCAAAACGTGGGTCCTTCTCTTTTAACCACTGCTCAAAAGCGACATTGCTGGGTGCGGTATGTTGAGAATTGCGCTTATAGGGTCCGTAAAGATAAAGGAAACCGTCTTCTTTAAGATAATGCGCGGCCTTTTTCATCAAGGCGATGGTGGCTTCCCACGGGCTAATATGAATCATATTGATACATATCAGTGCATCAAGTTCAGTTTGCGGCCAATTTGCGTTTGAGGTCGTATCCAAGGATAAGGGAGAGTGGATATTTTTTAAGCCCGTATGCTCAATCCAAGACTGGATGCTTTTTAAACAGTCGGGATCAAGGTCACTGGGCTGCCAGTTAAGATCTGGACATGATTGTGCAAAATGGATGACATGCTCGCCACTGCCGCTGGCAATTTCAAGCACGTTACCTTGTTGGGGTAAAAATTGCTTGAGGATTGAAAAAATTGCATCACGGTTTCGTTGTGTTGCTGGATAAAAGAGGCGATGGGGCATAAATAAAGTTCCTTCTTTATCAGCAAGGTATGAAGTCTTTTAAGATTGTTCAAGTCCCATGGCCTGTTTAGGTGGTTTTGAGAGCTTAAAAAAACCAATACCCATACTATTCATATGGTTGCTGTCTAGAAGGGATTATGCTACCTCAATTGCAGTTCTTGAAGGTATGGCTTGAAAATACCTTTAAAGGAAAAAATATTAACGATTCGCTTTGGAAAAGCCCGATTCGGTAGTTTTGTGTAAAAAGCGGTCACATAAACGGAGATTTAAATGACCTACGTTGTCATGGAAAACTGTATTAAATGTAAATACACCGACTGTGTCGAGGTCTGCCCGGTCGATTGTTTCTATGAGGGTGAAAACACACTGGTGATTAACCCTGATGAATGTATCGATTGTGGTGTGTGTGAACCTGAATGTCCGGCAGAAGCGATCTTGCCTGATACCGAAGATGGTATCGAGGAATGGCTTGAAATTAACCAGAAATTCTCTGAAGTCTGGCCTAATATCACGACCAAGAAAGACGCAATGGAAAATGCTGATGCGGAAAATGGTCGCAAAGGCAAGAAAGCTGAAATGAGCGAAAAACCAGGCGAAGGCGATTAATCCTTAACCTGTTGCTCTGCAGCATTTTTTATCTCTTAAACCTGCTTTTCTGCTTTGGAGAAGCAGGTTTTCGTCATGAATCTGTAACTTAGGCCTGTTTTTTAGGGCTATTTTGTGATATAAACTTACCAACAGCCGGTTCCATGCAGGGCCGGTTTTTGACCGTCCAGAGTCTAATAGACCTGTCAAACTTTATGAAACTCTGATCGGCCAACCAACCACATAAGGACACTTCTGTCATCATCGACCCCCTTCTGTTTTCAAAGACAGATGGTTTTTTTTGTCGTGTCCTTATGAAGAGTAAGAGAGAATAAAATATGGCTCAAAACCTCCCGTTCGATTCTGGCGACTTTGTCGTATATCCAACACATGGCGTAGGCCGCGTTGTGGGTGTTGAAACACAAGAAATCGGTGGTCATGAACTACAATTGTTTGTGATTACATTCGAACATGAGCGTATGACACTTCGTGTCCCAGTTGGCAAAATTAAAGCTGCTGGCCTGCGTAAACTCAGCTCCGGTAAAATCATGGATTCCGCCATTACAACGCTTAAAGGCAAAGCGAAAGTCAAGCGCACCATGTGGAGCCGTCGTGCACAAGAATATGAAGCAAAGATCAACTCCGGTGACCCGGTTCTGATCGCTGAAGTGGTACGTGACCTGTACCGCAATGTTGGACAACCTGACCAGTCTTTCTCTGAGCGTCAAATCTATGAAGCAGCCCTTGAGCGCCTCGCTCATGAAGTCGCAGCTGTTGAAAATATTGACAAAGATGCAGCAACTGAGAAACTGGAAGACGTCCTTCAGAAAGAAAAAGCTGCATAAGCTTTTCTTGCATAACGTCTTTTAGAAGGGCAGGATGGATCAGATGATCCTCCTGCCTTTTCTTTTGGAGCTAAAATTAACACATGCAATTGACATCTAAATTTGCAGAAATAACTGGCAAACGGCGCGTTTGGGCCGTTTCTGCTGTGCATGGGGAGCTTGACCAGCTCAAGGCTATGCATGGTCAGTTGGCTAATCATTTTCTGCCCAGTGATGTGTTGATCTATACGGGCAATATCATGGGGCGCGGGCCTGATGTAGCAGGCTGCATTAACGAGATTCTCAACTTTCGCCGCCTTGTTATCTTACAAGACGGGGCCGGGCTTGATGATGTGATCTTTTTGCGCGGCTGTCAGGAAGAGATGCTTTATAAGCTGCGCCACCTGCCTTTTGCCAAAGAACCTGAAGAAGTGCTCACATGGATGTCCAACCAAGGTGTTGATAGTACCTTGCAGGCCTATGGCACCAGTTGTGATGAAGGTATTGAGGCCGCCCATGGTGGCATGAAGGGTGTGAGTGACTGGATGAATATCCTTAAAGCCAGCATGCATAAGATGGATGGGCATGAGCAATATATGGACGCCCTAAAACGTGCGGCTTACACTGAAGATAAGAAGCTTTTGTTTGTGAATGCCAATGTGGTGCCCGATATGCCACTTGATGCCCAAAGTGATGCTTTTTGGTGGGGCACACAGGAATTTCGCGAGCTAGATCACCCCTATAGTGGCTATGATCGCACGATTCGCGGCTATGACCATCGCCATGAAGGCTTTCATATGGCAAAACACCAGCTCTGCATTGATGGCGGCTGTGGGCTTGGCGGCAAGCTTGTTTGTGTCTGTTTTGAAGACAGCGGCGCGTTGGTGGAGCGAATCGAGGTCTAGACAGCTTTAGGGTCAGGACCTATTAATTTAATAAATCCCAAAGGGACAGGATGAATTTGAAGAAAGCTGTCGTTATACACCCCTTAAAGTACAAGTACTTCTGCGGGGAGTATGCCTAATCCTTCTTCAAATTCATCTCTGCCAAACTCAATAAATTAATAGGTCCTGACCCTAGCCGTTTAACTCTTCCACCAACATTTCAAGCTCCAGCCAGCGTTCTTCACAATGATCAAGCTCTTCTTGAATTGCGGTTAAACGATCACTGGTTTTCTGGAACTTATCTGGATTCTTACTAAAGAGATCAGGATTTGCCATTTCTTTTTCCAGCGTGTCTTTTTCCTCACCAAGCTTTTCCATTTTTGAAGGCAGCATATCAAGCTCACGCTGGTCTTTGTAACTGAGCTTGCCTTTTGGCTTTTTAGCCTGTTCTTTTGGCTTGGCGGTGCTTGCGGGCTTGGCCTTTGGGCTTGCGATTTCTTCTTCTTTGGCTTTTCGCTGGCTGAGATAATCTTCATAGCCACCGGGGTATTCTTCCACCTCACCCGCACCTTCAACGGCGATGGTGGAAGTGACCACGCGATCAAGGAAGTCACGGTCGTGGCTAACCAGCAAAAGTGTTCCGTCATATTCAGCCAGCATTTCTTGCAGCAGGTCGAGCGTTTCCATATCCAGATCGTTGGTCGGCTCATCCAAAACAAGGAAGTTGGTTGGGCTTGCCAGCAGCTTTGCCAGCATCAGGCGGTTTTTCTCCCCACCAGAAAGCGCATGAATGGGCTGGCGGGCTTGGCGTTCCTCAAACAAGAAATCACGCATGTAGGTGACCACATGTTTGGGCTGTTCATGGACCAAAATTTCATCCCCGCCCGTATCGGCAAGATAATCCCAGCAGGTGACATCTTGGGGCAGGTTATTGCGTTTTTGGTCAAAATACGCCGGGCTTAGGTTGGTGCCGATGCGAATGTCTCCGCTATCGGGGGTGATCTGCCCGGTGAGGATTTTTAATAAGGTGGTTTTACCCGCCCCGTTTGGACCGATGAGGCCAATTTTATCACCGCGCATCACGCGGGTGGAAAAGCCCTTACAAATGACTTTTTCATCAAAGCTTTTACATAGGTCCGTGGCTTCAATCACCAGCTTGCCCGATGATTTACCGCTTTCTAATTGAAGCTTGGCTGTGCCTTGGGTCTTAACCGTATTGGCCTTTGTTTCGCGCAGTTCTGCCAGTTTGCGCACCCGGCGCATGTTGCGTTTGCGCCGTGCGGTTACGCCTTTGAGCATATAGCGCTCTTCTTCAGCGATTTGGATATTGATGCGGGTGGCTTCTTTTTCTTCTTCTGCCATCACATGTTCGACCCATTCGTCGAAAAACTCATAGCCACGATCCGTGCGGCGAATTTTAGAGCGATCTAACCACAGGAGCTGGCGCGAAAGTTTGCGCAGGAAAGTCCTATCGTGGGAGATCATCATCATGGCACCACGAAAAGATTGCAGCTCTTCTTCCAGCCATTGGATGGTGGGCAGATCAAGGTGGTTGGTAGGCTCATCTAATAATAAAATATCAGGTTCAGAAACAATCGCACGCGCAATGGCGGCGCGTCGCCCCTCCCCGCCTGAAAGGGTGGCGGTATCGCGACTGCCATCAAGCTTCATGGCCTCAAGGCAGATATCAACGCGGTGATATTCTTCTTCATGGCGCAAGCCTGCATGAACATAATCATGCACTGTTTGCCCCTCAGGCAGGGTCGGGTCTTGGGGCAGGTAGGAGACAGTGACACCGGGTTGGACAAAACGCTCACCATCATCTTTTTCAACAAGTCCGGCAATCACCTTCATCAAGGTGGATTTACCTGAGCCGTTACGCCCAACCAAACAGATGCGATCACCGGGATGAATGGCGCATTCCACCCCTTCAAATACAGGGCGCCCGCCAAAGGTTACATGGATGTCACGTAAAGTTAAAAGAGGGGGAGGAGCCATGGGACTGCATTGCCTTGTTCAATAAACCGAATTCTTCTGGTCCTTGTACAAGATTCCCCGTCAGGCGGGAATGGGAAAATGATTTAAACGGAGATCAAAAGCCCATCAAAGGCAACTTCAAGGTCCATTTCATTTTTACGTGCCAATGCTTCAGGGCCAAGATGGGTGAGGATGAGCTTGCGGGTATGGAGGAAACCACGGTTTTCATGGATGGTTTCATAATCCAGATGGAACTCGCATTTCTCATCAAAATGATAGGATTCACAGATGAGCAGGTCAGAGCCATGAGCCGCAGTTGCCAGCTCGGGTGTCCAGCCCGTATCGCCACTAAAGGTGATGATTTTTTCATCGACTTCAAAACGCAAGATAAAGTCATTACCATCTGCAAGGTGCTTGGCCTGATAGGGATAGACTTTCACCCCGTTTAAACCTTGTAGGTGGTTTAAGGTGAGCTCTACAAAAATAACTTCAAACTCAACGCCTTTTTCCCAACAGCCGGGATAGAGTGCTTCCATTGCCTCCATCAAGCGTTGTTTTGTGCCTTTAGGCCCCGCAATCACCAAGGGGCGTGTGCGCGCAGAAACATAACGCGCATCCATTAAAAAGAAGATGACGCCCGCAAAATGATCCCCATGAAGATGGGAAAGAAAGATCATATCAATGGAGTTAGGCTCAATCTCAAACTTGCGCATAGCCACAAGTGAAGTCGCCCCGCAATCAATCAGGAAAGAGTTTTTGGCACTGACCACATGGAAACAGGTGTTAAAACGCCCGCCTGTACCAAAAGCATCGCCACACCCTAAAAACTGAACATCAACCAGACTCATTCTTAGTCTTTCCTTGCACCCATAATGTTTAAATCCAACATGCCCCACACTTTAAGTCAAGTCTTCTACGCAGTAATGCCGTATTGTTCTTTTCTTTTGAGCCGCTTAGTATCATTTGAGGTGAAATCAAAAAGATAAAAAACATGCCCACACAATATGGAACAATCGACCAGAGCTTTCTTGACCAACTTGTTGAACTGACAAGCAAGGAGCGGGTTTCAACCTCCCAAGCGTTGCGCGATCAACATGGAACAGATGAGTCTTACCATGAAGCTTTCGCCCCGGATGTGGTGATCTTCACACATAGCACAAAAGAAGTCGCCTCTGTGGTGCGTTTATGTGCTGAAAAGAAAATACCGATCATTCCTTATGGCACGGGCACCTCCCTTGAAGGTCATGTGGCGGCCCTTCATGGTGGGGTTTGTATTGACCTTTCACAAATGAATGAGGTGATAAAAGCCCGCCCACAGGATTTGGACGTGACTGTGCAGGCAGGGGTGACGCGCAAGGCGTTAAATGAATATTTGCGCGATACCGGATTGTTTTTTCCCATTGACCCGGGCGCAGATGCTTCGCTTGGCGGGATGGCGTCAACACGGGCTTCAGGCACCAATGCAGTGCGTTATGGCACCATGCGCGAAAATGTCCTTTCCTTAACGGTGGTGAACCCAAAGGGCGAGGTGATCCGCACCTCTTCACGCTCTAAAAAATCAGCAGCGGGTTATGACCTTACCCATCTTTATGTGGGATCAGAAGGCACGCTGGGTATCATTACTGAAGTAACCTTGCGCCTTTATGGTATACCAGAAAAAGTCACAGCTGCCGTCTGCCCGTTTCCAAGTTTGGAAGAGGCGGTTAATATGGTGATCACCACCATTCAGTGCGGCATTCCCGTTGCGCGCATTGAATTGCTTGATGATCGCCAGATGTATGCGGTGAACCAATATTCAAAGCTGAATTATGAAGTCGCCCCCACCTTGTTTTTTGAATTTCACGGCTCGCCCTCAGCTGTGGATGAACAGGTAGAACAAGTGAAATCGATCGCTGAGGATTTTGGCGGGGAGAATTTCCAATGGGCCAGCCAGCAAGAAGAACGCGACCGTTTATGGAATGCGCGCCATAATGCTTATTATGCCGCCCTTGCTTTGCGCCCGGGGTGTCGTGGTGTGTCATCGGATGCCTGCGTGCCCATATCGCGTTTGGCAGAAGCCATTTTAGAAACCAAGAAGGATATTGAAGCTTCATTTCTGGAGGGCACGATTGTGGGCCATGTGGGGGATGGTAATTATCACACCCTGTTTGCTTTTGACCCTAATGATGAAAAGGAACTGGCTGAAGCCAAGCGTTTAAATGCCCGCATTGTTGAGCGCGCCCTTGTCATGGAAGGGACCTGCACGGGTGAGCATGGTGTCGGCCATGGTAAAATGAAATATCTTGAAGATGAGTTTGGCGAGGCTGGCCTTGAGATTATGCGCTCCATAAAGAGAGCCATGGACCCGGATAATATTATGAACCCGGGTAAAATCGTGGCCCTTTAAAGGGTGTTTTGGGCAATTAAGTCTTCCAGCTTGCGACACTGTGAAAGCACATTTTCATTGGTGCTGGAGACCACATTGAAATCTGATGTGCGCGCACGCATAAAACTGGCAATGGCTGTCATCACGCCTTTGTTGCCTTTCCAGCTTGTTTTAATACGTTTGAGCTGGGCCTGAATGTCAGCTTTATCCAAACTTTCTTGAGCGCCCATTTGTTTGAGAATTTGGTCAAACTCGCGAATAGAGGCAGACAGATATTTTCTGTTTTGTGCCGGGTTGAACCCATAAGACACAAGACAAAATTCTTTTGCCGCTTTTTGGCTTAACAAAGAAAGGCGACTTGCGTTTTTTTGCACATTGGTATTTGAGTTATAAAGTTCAGACAGGTTTTTGGAATGGGCCAGAAGCGGAAGATTAAAGTCTGCAATCATATTTACATCCAAGCCGGGATAAGCAGGCATATCTGCCAAAATAGAGGAGGCAAAATGCAAGTTGGCCCAATCGGGTTTCAATTTGCGAAGGGCTAATTTAATAATAGGTGTTGGCGCTGTTTCTTCTAAGTGCTGAAGTTTTTGGGCAAACTGCCCCTGACTTTCCAACAGAATAGTTCGGTATTTTTCTGGTTCACTAAAAGTGCCAAGAAAGCAGGCTGCTTTTGCCATGCGCTGGGTCAACATAGCCAGTGTGTCTGAGGTGCTATTGGCTAAAGCTGAAGAAGCCCCCATAAAAAGGCTGAGCCCCAAAAAGGCACATAGTACGATTTTTTTATGCATATTGTTATCCCGCTGATCATTTGACTTGTATTCAAGTTTCAAATCCAGTGAGAATATGTAGTTTGATTATGCGCAAATGGATATAAGGATAAACCCCTAGTTTTGTAATAAAAACAAGGATTTATACCTGATAAGTAGAATGAGTAAAAGGCTTGTTCGCCCTAGCGGGTTTCCATATTTTTATAGTAGTTGACCATCATGCCAACGATCTCATTACTTTGTTTAAGCATTTGATCATTACTTTTTGAGATGGTTGAAAACTCAGCATCATGGGCCTGTACGCCATTGGCGATCGCAAGATAAATACCGCGTGGGGACTGCCAGTCAGATTTAAGCTGGGTTAGGGCATAACGGATATTAATTGTTGGTGCTGGCGGAATGTTTTTGATGGAATCGCCATTGCGCAGATCATCAAGGGCGATATCAAAGTCCTGAATTGTCTTTTTAAGGGCTTGTCGGTTTTTCTCGACATCTAGCCCATAGGAGATAAAGCAAAATTCTTTTGCTGCTTTTTGGCTGAGCATACGTTGGCGCCCTGCCACGTTGATGGCGCGTACACTACCGGTGCTTTTTGTTCCCTTATAATAGGCGCGTTCCATGGTTTGAACAACCGCATTGGATTGTTTAAGTGCTGGCAGATTGAACTGTTCAATCATATTCACATCAAGGCCGGGGGTCTCAGGGGACTCGATCAAAATACGGGTGGCAAAGTCCAGCATGTGCCAATAGGGCTTCACATTTTCCAGCTCAGCCAAAATAGAAGGCTCCGTTTCTGCGGGGATGTTCAGGCTCGGGTTGCCATTGGTTAATGTCTTGAGGCTGTCATCAAACAGTTTACTGGCATCAATGAGCATGGCGTGATGTTTATCAACTTCACTATAGCTACCAATAAAACAGGCTGCTTTTGCCATGCGTTGGGTGAGCATACGTTGGCGCCCGGCAATATCGACCTTACGTCCTTGGACCTCATCGGCACCTTGTGCCGTTGATATAAAGCTATCAGACGCAAAAATTGTACTGAAAACCATTGCAACAATTAAGAGTTTACGCATCAATAAATGTCCCCAGACGGTATTTGATGTTCATTCAAAATGTACCATTTCAGTTGATAAATGCAAGGAGAAGGTCTCTTTAGACGCGTTCATAGGTCCTGACCCTAAATAAACGCAAAGCAAGTTTTCCCAGACCAAAACACAATAAGACCATCAAGATGGGCCAGGCAATTGTCTCAAAGCTGAAGATCGTGATCAGGGTAATGATCTTTTGCGGCACAGTATCAAGCATGGTCCAGATTTGGTCTGATTTCACCAAACTTGTCATGGTTTCCAGATTAGGAACGATGGTGCTGCTTTGTGCTTGGGCTGGTGTGTTTGAGAAAATTGATTTTGGCTTATCTGTGATAATCTCAGGGGGAAGAAGTTGGGAAACGCTGGGGCCATCACTGACCGCTTTTCTGGTTTTTTCTTTAACCTCTTCCACATGCTCAATTGCATTTGCATAATCGGGCTTTAGATAATGTTCTGAAATGGTTTGTCCACTGAGTGCAATGGCGGGGATGAGCAAGCGTGAAAACACCACACTTAGGCATAAGATACTGCCAATAGATTTAAGGTTTTTTTGCCATGGCTGTTTTACCCAAGGCGCAAGGGCTAGGGGGAGCAGGGCAAGGGGAAGTAGATACCCCCATGAAATATCGCCAAGAACCGTAATGAGAATTTCCTGCACACCAATGCTGGCAAGGGCGATTAAGATTAAATCAGAAAATTGCTCAACCATATCATTGACAGGTTCCAGCACTTGACCGGGTTGCCCGCTGATGATCATGGCATCCAGCTCAACGGATTCTAATAAGGAAATGGCCCCGTTTAAGGTACGTGCTGCGGCATAGGCGTAAGTTGCCCGCTCGCGAATATCAGCCAGATAGGCCCCGGCTTCTTCTTCAAAGGCGGGCAAGGGCGTGGCGTGATAAAGACTGTCAAACAGCCCTGTAAAACAAAGAAGGATCAGGATAATGGGAAGCGCTGAGAGTTTTAAGCGGTGTGTCATTATGCTGATCCTATTTTTCTTACCAAGGGGGAGTGAACTTAATCAAACACATCATCCCATGTGCCTTGTGTGGCAGCTTTTGAATATTCCGTTGCGCGGTTTTCAAAGAAGTTGGCATGTTCAACGGCATTGAGCATGGCATCAAGCCACGGCAGCGGGTTTTTCTCAATATTATATTGCGGCTCAAGACCAAGCTGTTCAAGGCGGCGATCCCCAATATAGCGTATGTATTTCTTGACCTCATCTGCTGTGAGCCCTTCAACCGCGCCCATTTCAAAGCATAGATCAATGAAAGCATCTTCATGCTCGATAATAGTCGCGCATGCCTCATAAAGGCGTTTGTGCAGCTCTTTAATATCAATCTCAGGGTTTTCTTTAAGGAAAGTTTTATAGAGCTTGATGATGGAATTACAATGCAGCGTTTCATCGCGCACTGACCATGTGACAATCTGGCCCATGCCCTTCATTTTATTCAGGCGGGGGAAATTGAGCAAAATGGCAAAACTGGCAAACAGTTGCAACCCTTCGGTAAAGCCACCAAAAACCGCCAGCGTGGTGGCAATATCAATTTTGCTATCCACACCAAACTGCTGCATATAGTCGTACTTGTCCTTCATTTCCTTATATTTAAGGAAGGCGGCATATTCAGCCTCAGGAATACCAATGGTATCAAGCAGGTGGGAATAAGCCGCAATATGGATGGTTTCCATATTTGAAAAGGCCGATAGCATCATTTGCACTTCGGTGGGTTGGAACACGCGCGTGTAATGGCGCATGTAACAGTTATTTACCTCAATGTCACTTTGGGTGAAAAAGCGGAAAATCTGCGTGAGCAGGTGACGCTCAGCCTCAGAGAGGTTTTTATGCCAGTCTTTTACATCATCGGCTAAGGGCACTTCTTCAGGCAACCAGTGGACTTGTTGCTGGGTGAGCCACGCTTCATAACACCAAGGATAGCGAAACGGTTTATAAACGGGATTTGCATCCAGAAGTGACATCTTAAAATTACTCCACGAGAATTGTCACTCTGGCACAGGCCAGAGACCATATGGATACTGAGCTATATCAGCATGACGCGTAAGTGTTACTGGCAGGCCAGACATTCATCATATTTATTTTCTTCATTAGCCAAAGGCAAGCGCGGATTGTCCGGTGTCTCGACTTTTTCCAACAAAGCTTTCAGCGTATCTGGCATATGGTCTTTGGTTGCGACCACTTCAGCGCGCTGGATGGATTTGGAGCGACAATAATAAAGGCTCTTTAATCCCCGCTTCCAAGCTTGGAAATGCAATTGGTGGAGATCACGTTTATGCACATCAGCAGGCAAGAACAGGTTGACCGATTGGGCTTGGTCAATAAAGGGCGCACGGTCTGCTGCTAAATCCACAACCCAGATTTGATCCAGTTCAAAAGAGGTCTTAAAGACGTCTTTTTCATCTTGGCTGAGGAAATCAAGATGCTGCACGGAACCTTCATTTACTGTAATAGAGGTCCATGTGTCTTCATCATTATGACCGTGTTCTTCTAGCACTTCAGCAAGGTAAGGGTTGCGCACATTAAATGAGCCAGACAGTGTTTTATGCATATAGCTGTTGGCAGCAATGGGCTCAATACCTGGGCTTGAGCCACCACAGATGATGGAGATTGAGGCCGTTGGGGCAATGGCGGTTTTACAGGAGAAACGCGCCTTGATGCCGTATTCTTCTGCATCCGGGCAAGACCCACGCTCATCAGCAAGCGTTTCTGAAGCTTCATCGGCCTTTTTCTGGATATGTGCAAAAATGTTGCGGTTCCAGGCCTTTGCCAAGGCAGATTCAAACGGCACTTTGTTTTTTTGCAGCAAGGAGTGGAAACCCATGGCCCCAAGCCCGACAGAGCGTTCCCGCATGGCGGAATATTTCGCGCGGGCCATCTCATCTGGCGCTTTTTCAATAAAGTCATCGAGAACATTATCAAGGAAGCGCAGGATATCTTCGATAAAGCGTGGGTTGTCTTTCCACGACTCGTAATTGGCAAGATTTACCGAAGACAGGCAACAGACTGCTGTGCGTTCTTCACCATGATGATCAATGCCTGTAGGCAGCGTAATTTCAGCACACAGGTTTGAGGTTTTAACCGACAGGCCTGCAAGCTTGTGATGCTCAGGTAAAGAGCTGTTCACATGATCAGAATAGATGATGTAAGGCTCGCCTGTTTCAATACGTGCGGTCAGAATGCGGATCCACATATCGCGCGCGTTGACGCTGCGCATCACTGTGCCATCATGGGGCGAAAGCAGTTTCCAGTCTTCGTTATTTTCAACCGCGCGCATGAATTTGTCAGACAGTAAAACACCATGGTGCAGGTTTGGTGTTTTACGGTTTGGGTCGCCCCCTGTTGGGCGGCGCAGCTCAATAAATTCTTCAAGTTCTGGGTGGTGGTCAGGCAGATAGACAGCTGCTGAGCCGCGACGAAGGGAGCCTTGGGAGATGGCCAAGGTCATGGAATCCATCACGCGGATGAAGGGCACAACACCGGATGTTTTACCCACGCGGCCAACTTTTTCACCAATAGAGCGCAAGTTCCCCCAGTAGGAGCCAATCCCGCCACCTTTTGCTGCCAACCAGACATTTTCAGTCCAGAGACCCACAATCCCATCAAGGGAGTCATTGGCTTCATTAAGGAAGCAAGAAATCGGCAGACCACGCGTCGTGCCACCGTTTGAGAGAACGGGCGTTGAGGGCATGAACCACAGGCGGCTCATATAATCATAAATACGCTGGGCATGGGCATCGTCATCACCATAAGCAGAAGCCACACGACCAAACAGGTCTTGATAGCTTTCTTCCGGCATCAGATAGCGATCTGCCAATACTGATTTACCGAAATCTGTCAGATAACTGTCACGGGCATGGTCCACATGAACCTGTGCCCCGCCTTGGACCTGCACCACATCAAGCATACTTGATTCCACTGTCTTACGCCTCCGCTTTCAAACGTCTTATATAATAGCCATAGGCACGAAACAGCCTGTTGGATGAATGGGGTGCATTCACCTTGTTTCGCATCTATTAAATTTTCAGAGTGGTTCTGTTATGGGCAGAACCTTATTGTCTTATGGGGTGTTCATACAGGCTGGATTCGCGCATCGACCGCCTATCTCTTGGGGAGAAGACGGTCGTCAGATCGAAGCGACTCTGTTGTCGGTGTCGATTGGAAAAAACCGGGGCAAAATCGGCGGAATTTGGCGGCTTTTTCTGCGGCAAAGTCCATGTGATGAACGTGCCTCATGTCTAGATATTGTGTGTCTGAAGGCTTAATGTCAACAAATTATAGTGTTTGTTTACATTTTTTTGACAGAGAAAAAATTCCGCATGCAAAACGGGGCGCACAAAGCCTGAGGTTTGTAAAAGTCGTCTTAGGAGACATGTGCGACAGCACGTGTGATGCCATCTTCAACAGCTGTTTCAATCTCTTCACCAAGAAAGACGCCGTCTTCTTCTTGGCGTGCCTTGAGTTCTGCGACTTCATGCAAGATACTGTCAATTTCGTTGATAACTTCTTTGGCATTACCTGTGAGTTTATCACCTTGGCGCTTGATCAGATTCTCTGAAGCCTGAATGCGTTTACCCACTTTCGAAGAATGAATGGTTTGATGGGCAAAGAAATAATCTTCTAGAGCCTGTTTTACTTTTTCCGGGTTTAACTGTGTTGTTTTAAGACAGGCCAAAACATTCTTGGCATGTTCCATCGGGCGACGTTTTAATTCATCCATCGTCAGAGGCAGGCGGTCCACCACGAAGTTTTGCGACATGCAGGCTGCTTGCAGCATATTGACGTCAAAATTATTCTGGCGATAAAACAGATTTAAGATGACCAGATCAAAGAAGATATTGTCATAGAATTTATAAAGGCGGTTCAGGTTGGTGATAACCGGACCCACATCGGGTTCTTCCTGCTGATTTACAATCTGGCAGATACATTCAAATTCCGTATTAAACTGTTTCTCGCTTAATTGCAGGGCATAAGATAACAGGCTGAAGCTGAAATGGGGTGAAAGATCAAAGACACCCTGTTTTTCTAGAACCTGCCATTCTTTGTGAATGCGAATGGGGTTGGTATCGGGCACATCAACGGCTTTGACTTTTTTAGCTGCTTTTTTCTCTTTCTTGCCAAAGGAGAAAACCTTTTTCAGGCTAGAGCCAATGCCTGCACTGCTTTCTTCTTTTTTCGGGCCAACAATCTTAATTTCTTGTGGCAAACCCGCAATACCTGCGCGGGCAATTTCACCGGCCCAATCATCAAAGGCAAGGCCGATGATGCCGATGATGTCGCGGTGGCGTTCTTCTTGATAGAGTTTAAGAACATCTTCATCGCTGTCATCTTTGTCTGTGTGAATATAGACACGCCGGCTGAGCAGGTCGCGCTTTTCTTCCACAAGGTCAATGAAAGGCTGGCGTAGAATTTCGGGGAATTGCGTTGAGAACAAGAAGAAAGGGGCAACGCCATCTTCATGAACATCGCTTACCAGTTTTTGTTTGCGTCCATCTGAAACCACATGATCACCACGCAAGAAACCTAAACGCTCACATAGTTTTTTATAGGCGTAATCAATGAGGATTTTTTCTTCACGAGGATAAGGAAATGCCTTGGGATCAAAGGGCTCTTCTTCTTCATCTTCCTCAAGCTCTTCTTCAGGCTCCTGAACGGCTTCAGCTTCTACAGGGGCTTCTTCTGCTTCGGGTTCAGGCTTTGCTTCTGGCTCCGGCTCCGGCTCAGGAGAAGGCGGCGGAGCCTTGGCTTCTTGGATACGCGCAATTGTATTACCTAGTGCCATTTGAAGCTCATTGGCGCGCTTTTTTGAAAACTCGGTAAATTCTTCGTCCTTAAAGCCCAGACATTGTTCTAAAAAGCTCAAAGAGGTTTGAACTTTCATCAAGATATCGCCGGGTAGATTGCCTTCTTCATGGTTGGCAAGCTCAGAAAGGACTTGGGTGACCGCATTATCAATGGTGGTGATCAGGGTGTTTTTATCCGTACCCGGGGGCAGGGTCGCCAAAGCCATAAACGCATTGTTACCGCCCGGTGCAGACCCGGTTTGCGTTTTTCCATCATTGGGTGGCGTTGTTTGCATTTGTATCCCTGTTTTCATGCGAACAAAATTGCGCGTAAATTGATTATTTTCTAGAATTATGATCGTCTATTGTTCATTTATCAAGCCTTAGTCGAATGAATTTAAGCCATAAAATAGAAAAAACATATAATTTTATATATTCTGTCTTTTATGATGTATATAATTGATTTTTATTGCTTAACGCTTATTCGGGTTTAGGTGTGGTTAGCACAGATATTTTCTTTCTAGGATAATAATAAAGTGAAAAAGGTCCTGATCGGCCTTGGCGTTTTTGTTGCCTTGGTTTTTGCTGCAATTCTTGTTGTGCCCAGCTTTATTGACTGGTCTGGCTATCGTGTGGATATTGCCCAAAAAGTAAAAGAGGCCACAGGGCGTGATTTGCTCATTGGCGGTGATATCTCTTTATCGCTTTTGCCCTCACCTGTTTTAAAGGTCAGCGATGTGCATTTTGCCAATGCTGAGGGTGCGCAAAATCAGGATATGTTTTCAACCCGCCAGCTTGATGTACGCGTGGCCCTTATGCCGTTGCTGCGCGGCACGGTCCATGTGCAGTCTATCCGCATGATCGAACCGACCATTCATCTAGAAGTTTTGGCAAGCGGGCAAGGAAACTGGGACTTTAAAACCCAAGCCCAAGCTGGGGAAAGTTCAAGTGCGCCCAGCCAACAAGCAGGCGATCCTTCATTTGAAGATGCTCAAGAAAGTAAAGAGCAACCGCTGCCCCTTCAGATTGATGATTTTATTATTGAGCGCGGACGCTTGATTTTTGAAGATACAGCCAAAGGCCTTAAAGAAGAAATCAGTGATATCAATAGCCGCTTTGCCATTGGTGCCTTAAACGGCCCGTTTGAAGCGGCCGCAACCATGACGGTGCGCGGCATTCCTATTGGTTTTGATGGCTCGGTTGGAAAGATTGTTCATGGGCGCACGGGTTCATTTGCTGCCCAAGTAAAGCTGGCTCATGGTGAAACTACTGCGCGTTTGAGCGGGACCTTGGTGAACTTGCCGGAAGGTCCAAAGGTGAAAGGTAAGCTTGCTTTTAAGGGAGAAAGTCTTGCGGGCCTGATCAGTGCGTTTGATCCCTCACCCAAACAGCATGGCGGGCTAAATCGCCCGTTTAATATTGAAGGGGAAGTATCTTATGCGCCGTCTGGCCTGACTTTTGGGGAAGATGGCTTGAGTTTGGCGCTGGGCCAAGATCGTGGCTCCCTCCAGTTTAGTTTTGAAAATCTTGAGACCAAGAAACTCACCGCGAGCGCCTCTTTTAATAAAATTGATGGCGATGCATGGCTAACAGCTAGGCCGTATCAGGTTGTGGCACCCAAGCCACTGGCGTTGGTGATTAGCCCCTCAAATGAAAGCGGGGCCTCTGATGGTACACGGGTTTCAACAGTTTTAAGTAATCCGGTTGTTCAGGACAAACCAAGTGATGCGGGCCAAGGTGCGACACAATCTTTTACTTTGCCCAAGGATATGGAGGCAAGCCTGTCTCTTAACGTGGATGCGTTGTTGTTAAAAGGTAAAGCCATTCGTCAGGTGCAAGGTGCGGTTTCACTCAGCCAAGGTGAGTTGGCGCTTGAGCGTTTATCGGCCATCTTGCCCGGTGCGGGCGAAGTCTCTGTATTTGGGGTGGCAGGTGAGCGTGATGGTCAGCTCCAGTTTGATGGCTCGCTTGATTTAAATGTTGCACATTTGCGCGGTGCGCTTGAATGGGCTGAAGTCGATGTAAAAGGCGTGCGCGCTGATCGCCTCCAACAAGTTATGCTCAGCAGCCAAATTGCAGCAACGCCTAAAGAACTGCGTCTTTATGATGTGAAAGCCACTATGGATGGCTCAACCCTGACAGGGGCAACAACCATTGCTTTAAGAAGTAGGCCCTCTTTTGGGGCGAGCTTGCAGCTGGACCGTTTTAACGCAGATGCTTATCTTAGGGAGAAACAGACGGTTGAGAAAAAGCCCGTTGCAACACCGACAAGCCCCACCACGCAAGAGCCTTCACAGGCAAAAGCGCCACAAAAACCGGTGAACCCCTTAGAGGTTTTAGCGTTTCTTGATCGTTTTGATGCCAATCTGGACCTGTCAGTGGGCCAAGTGACTTATGAGAAAAAGACCATTAAAAAAGCCAAGCTGGAGGCTTCCGTTTTTAATGGGGATGTGGTGATTAAGAAGGCTTCTGTGGGCTCCTTTGGTGGAGTGTCCCTTGAGGCTACTGGAGGGTTGAATAAATCTGAGGCAGGCCTGCTTGCTGAAAACCTCACCCTGACAGCCCATGGCAAATCATGGGCCAATGCAGCGCAAATGCTTGGTTTAGGTGATGTGGCAAACTGGCAAAAGATCGGTCCTGTTTCACTAAATAGTACATTAAATGGTAAAGTCTTGGCGCCAAATCTGGACGTGAGCATTGATGCCTTGGGAAGTAGTGTGATTGTGGCAGGTCAGGCTGATTTATTGCCCTTACCCAAAGGCGAGGCCAGTGTGAATGTGCAGATCGCGAATTTGGGTAAAGTCACGCGTGGTCTGGGACTTTCTTATCAGCCCACAGGCAACCCGGGGGACATTGAGCTTAATAGTGATGTGAGCTTTAACCTGTCAGGTGCAAGTCTTGAAAATATCACAGGCAAGGTTGGGCAGTCCGCTATTTCAGGTAAGGTCACATACAAGCTTAAAAAGAAACCGTTTGTTGATGTGTCTTTAAAAACGGGGGCGTTGCGTCTTGATCCATTTATGGCAAAACAGGTAAAGGCCCGTTCATCATCTCAGGCAAAATCTGCGGCCAATAACAACCGTGCGCGAAGTGGAACGCAAACCTCAGCCAGCGGCAAATGGTCGCGCGAGAAAATAGATTTTTCCGCCCTTCACGGTCTTGATGCAAAAATCCGTCTTCAATCGACTGCTTTGCTACATAAGAAAGTGAAGGCTGAGAATGTGGTTTTAAAGGCGGATTTAAAAGATGGCGTTCTGGATGTGAGCCAAGCATCTGCGAACGTGTTTGGCGGGCAGTTATCTGTCACCTCTAAAACGCAGGCAAACGAGATTGCACAGATTGATACCTCGGTTAAAGCAACAGGTTTGAAGCTGGCACCTCTGTTAAAGGGTCTGGGAAGCCAGACGTGTGCTGATGGCACAGTGGCTTTACAAGGTCGCTTTGAGACTCAAGGTCAAAGTCAGTATGATTTTATCTCTGGCCTCAATGGGGATGTTGATTTTGGGTTGCAAAAAGTCTCGGTGGGATCAAAAGGTAAAGGCGGCTCCCCCCTTGATGTTTTAAACCTCTTGGCTGTTCTATCTGGGACAAACCCGTCAAAGGGCTTGGCTGATATTTCAACTAAAGCTGTGGTGAAAAAGGGGGTCGCCACCCTGACAACAGCAAGTTTGAGCTCTAATATCGCCACAGGCTCAGCCACAGGTCAGGTGGATTTGCCCAATTGGCTTATTGATATTTCAGGAGCCTTGAAGGTTCAGCAAAACGCCCTTGTTGGGTTGTTGGCGAAAAAAGCCAAGATGAAACAGGATTATCCCTTTGCCATTAAAGGGGCCTTGGATAAACCTGATGTGAAGCTCGATACGGGCGGGGTTTCAAGTGGGGGCGGTTTGATTATTCCGCTGCCTGATAAGCTTGATAAAAAAGGCTATGGTAATATCATTCGCGGCCTGCTCGGCGGCGGGGTGAAAAATACGGCGCCAAAGGTTGAAGAAACAACAGCCACACCCCCATTGCCCGCTAAGGATGGCATAATCGCACCGCCACCTCCACCCCCAGGGGGCAGCAACAGTTCTTCAACGCCACCGCCATCGGTTGAGCAGCAGCTTTTACAGGGTTTGGGAAATGTGTTGAAGAATCGCTGACGTTACTTCACGTAAAGCCCTAGCTTTTCTCTGAGATCATCGGGGAGAGGAACGGATTTTTCATTTTCCGTATCGGCCCAGACCAGAATATTTTCAATGGTGCTGAAACATTTGTCGTTACAAAACAATCCCTGTTCAATGACCACAGACGACGTGCCAATGCGGCGCACCACATTACCGATGCGGACTTGACCGGGATAATAAGCAGCTGCCAAATAGCTGATGGTGAGCTTGGCAATCACCCAGCCAATGCCAGAGCCTGCGGTGCAGCCGGGATAAATCTCTTCTAAAAAATCCACCCGTCCACTTTCTGAATAGATGGCAAAGGCGGCATTGTTGACATGACCAACGCGGTCAAGGTCGGCAAAGCGAATTTTCTCATCTGTCCAATAGCTATAACTGTCTTGGCAAGTCAGGTCTAAATCAGCCACAATCTGCGTCCTTTCGTATCATTTGAAACCTTTTTAGCAGAATGTGTGATAGTATGTATAGGTTCCAAAAAAGACAAAAGAACGTTGAACCATAAGATTTCATCTTGAATGGCGGAATTTCTCATCCCAAATGATGAAATACGGCTGGTAAAACATGACAATTTCCTTTAGTGTCCGCAACAAAACAAATATGTGTGTATTGATACACAAAATATTATTGCAATCACATAGAGCACACCGTTTACAGGGGTGCATCACAACTTGCTGGAGATGACTGTGAAGTCGATTAAACCTGTTCTTATTTCTGGTCGCGAAGTTCACCCTATTATTGAAGGTGGTAAAGGCGTCGCTGTTTCAAATGGTCGAAGTGCCGGTGCTTTTGCTGCAGCAGGTTGTGTTGGGACATTTTCCGGTGTGAACCCAGATTCATATGATGCAGATGGCAACCCCATTCCCCAAGTTTATAAAAACAACAAACGTACAGAGCGTTTTGAAGAGCTGATCGCTTATGCCATTGAAGGCGGTATCGCCCAAGCGCGCATCGCTCATGAAGCCTCAAACGGTGAAGGTCGCCTTCACATGAATACTTTGTGGGAAGCCGGTGGGACTGAACGTATCATCCATGGTGTTTTGCAAGGTGCAAAAGGGTTGATCCACGGGGTGACTTGTGGCGCAGGCATGCCTTATAAAATGGCAGAAATTGCTGCACAATATGATGTGTATTATTACCCAATCGTTTCTTCCATGCGTGCGTTTCGTGCTTTGTGGAAACGCTCTTATTCAAAACACGCCAAGCTTTTGGGCGGTGTGGTTTATGAAGATCCGTGGAAAGCTGGTGGGCATAATGGTCTGTCAAATGCAGAACGTTTTGATCAGCCACAAGACCCATACCCCCGTGTTGCAGAAATTCGCAAGTTCATGAACTCTGTTGGCTTGAACGATGTTCCCATCGTGATGGCGGGTGGTGTTTGGTATTTACGTGATTGGGATAACTGGCTGGATAATCCAGAAATTGGTCCGGTGGCCTTCCAACTTGGTTCGCGTCCCTTGTTGACAAAAGAAAGCCCGATCCCTGATTCGTGGAAAAACCGTTTGTTGAATTTGGTTGAAGGCGATGTGTCTTTGAACAAATACAGCCCAACGGGTTTTTATTCATCTCAACTCAATAACGATTTCTTGAAAGAGTTGGGTGAACGCGCTGCACGTCAGGTGACTTTCTCGCGCAAAGCGACAGAAGAATTAACAGGCGAAGTTAAAGTTGGCGCACGTGGTCGCTCTATCTTTGTGGCGGCTGATAAACAAGCTGATGTTGAAGGCTGGATTGCACAGGGCTTTACAGAAGGCATGCGCACACCGGATGACTCCATGATTTTTGTGGCACCTGAAAAATCACAGGAAATTTTGGCCGACCAAGCGGGTTGCATGGGCTGTCTGTCAGCTTGTGCATTCTCTAACTGGGCGGATAATGAGGAAAATACAACAGGTCGTTTGGCAGACCCACGTTCATTCTGTATTCAGAAAACGCTGCAAGATATCGCCCATGGTGGCTCTGTTGAAAACAACCTCGCCTTTGCTGGTCATAATGCCTTTAAATTTGCAGATGACCCGCTTTTCCAAGAGGGCCGCAACGGGAATTTCCCAAGCGTTGCTGATCTTGTAGAGCAACTTCTCAAAGGCGACTGAAGAAAAATCACCTGAAATTGACCTGCGTCAAGTAAAGCTTGAATGGTATCTGACATATTCGGCGCAAAGTTTAAACATTCTAATTAAAAACTACGGGTTTTCACTTAGGATGAAATGGCGCAAAAATTTGTTAGAACAGGTGAATTCAATGGAAAAAGTACGTCCCTTCAGCCACGCTCTTGATCGTCTTCGTGATGCTGGTCTTCGTCCAACTCGTCAACGTCTAGCTTTGGCTAAATTGTTGTTTGATGAATGTGATCGCCATATTACGGCTGAGCAGCTTCACTCAGAAGCGCTTGCAGGTAATATTCGTGTGTCACTGGCAACGGTTTATAACACGCTACACCAGTTTACGACGGCAGGTTTGCTTCGTGAAATCGTTGTGGATGCGGGTCGTTCTTACTTTGATACCAATACAACGTGCCACCATCATTTCTTTGATGAAAGCACAGGCGTTCTTTCTGATGTGCCGGATGGGCAGCTTGAAGTTTCAGGCATTCCAACACCGCCAGAAGGTGCGCAAGTTGAAAGTGTTGACGTCGTAGTGCGTATTCGCGCTGCGTCATAATTCGAAAAGAGCTGTCTCTATTCGAATTAAAAGCCGGGTTCTGGGGGGAGCCCGGCTTTTGCTTTTTCAGGGTTAAAATAAAAAGCTTTTAGCGCAAGTGTTTCGTGCAGCCTGCCAGCAAGTCACAGTTCTCACATTCATTTTGCATCGCATCATGGTGCTGTTCTTGCCATTGTGAAACAAGCTTATAAAAATGCGTGGCAATATCTTCACTGCGTCCTTGGAGTTTCGAGCAAGCTTCTAAGAGATCGGTGACTTTTTGCTGGTTGGAAATTTTATATTTATCCAGATGCTCACAGGATATGGTTTTATATAAATGCTCTTTATAATGGAGTTGTTCTTCTAAGTGGCTTAAAAGGCGGGAGAAGACGCATTCTCTGAAACTCTGATCATCTAGGGCCGCAGGATAGGACTCGCAAAAAGCGATAATATTATTAATTTTACGTTTTCTTTGAGAAAGATAAGGGACGTATAGCTCGTCCTCATAGTTCATATGCTGTCTATTCATGAAATCACCTTAGCGCTGTCTTTTTATCAGTAAACAACATGAAAGAAATTTCATATATACCCATTTGGTATCACTTAAATGGGTGAGGTAAGACTACGTATGAGGTTTTGCACTCAATTCTTCACGTCCATTTTTTCAAGATTAAGGCGGGCGGTCTGGGCCGTTTTGCTGTGGGGGTCTTGCTCAATGGCGCGCATCCAATCTTGGCGCGCAAGATCATTTTTGCTTTCAATACGGTGTAACATGCCGCGTTCCAAGTAAGCTTCCCCATGGGCGGGGTTTAAATCAAGCGCGCGATTGATATCAAGAAGGGCAGCGTCAAAGTTTTCTGTTAGGCGATGAACCGCCCCGCGAAACACATAGGCATCCACATTGAGATCATCCAGCCCAAGGGCTTTGTTAAGATCATCAAGCGCGTCTTTATAATGTTGTTGCGTGCTGCGGATATGGCCCCGGTCCACATAAAGCTCCGCATTATTTTCATCCAAGCTGATGGCGGTGGAAAGAACAGCGCGTGCACGGTTTAGATCATCGTTTAAAAACCAACCCTGTGCGGCTTGGGCTAAAATCTGTGCTTTAAACTCTTTGGGGCGGCGCGAAATGTCAGCAAGTTTTTCCAAACGTTCTGCGCCGGTTTTATAGCGTTTCATCGCTATGAGGGCTGTTGCAATACAATGTTCAGCAGCCTCACCACCACCAAGGCCTTTCCATGTTAAAGCCGTATCAAAGGCATCTTCAGGGGCTTGGCGCACAAGGTTCATACAAGCACTATATTGTTCGCCATGATTAATGCTTGCTGCCTGAGCTGCCATAGAGGTGCAAAACAAAAATGAAAATGCTGCAAGAAAAGCCTGACGTTTCACAAAAAATCCCCTTACATTAAAAACAGATATCTTTTTTCTTTATGAACGATTTTGCTCCATGAAAACACTCTTTATCTTTGGTCTTGGCTATTCTGCCTCACATTTTGCGCGTCAAGCTATGGCAAAAGGCTGGCGCGTGATAGGCACATCGCGCGAAGAAAACCCCATAAAAGGCGTGGAAACGATCTTCTTTGATGGTCAGGAAAAGATTGAGAATTTCGCCCAAAGACTGGAGCAGGTCACCCATATTTTACATTCCATTCCCCCTCATAAAGAAACAGGCGATTGTGTCTTTAACCTGCATGGTGAGGAGCTGGAAAAATTACCGAACTTACAGTGGATGGGCTATCTATCTACCACGGGTGTGTATGGTAATGCCGATGGGGCAATGGTTGATGAAAACAGCTTGCGAGCCCCCAGCAGTGCACGATCACAGGCACGCAAAAAAGCTGAAGACTGTTGGCTTGGCACAAACCTGCCCATCCATATTTTTCGCCTTGCCGGGATTTATGGGTTGGGGCGCAGCATCTTTGATCAGGTCCGCTCAGGGCGTGCGCGCGCGATTGATAAACCAAACCATGTATTTTCGCGCATTCATATTGATGATATCGCAGGTGTTTTATGGGCTTCAATTGCCAAGCCAAAGGTGGGAGCGGCTTATAACCTATGTGATGATGAAGCTTGTGAGCCGGTTAAGGTCTTGGCATATGCCTGCGATCTGATGGGCAGGGGTATGTTACCTATAAAGAGCTTTGAAGAGGCTGCAAAAATCATGTCGCCCATGGCGCTTACTTTTTGGCAGGATAATAAACAGGTGGATAATACCAAGATCAAGCAAGAACTTGGCTATGAACTCATTCACCCCGACTATAAAGAAGGTTTAAACGCCATTTGGGCGCAGGAAAATAAAGATGTTTGATGATCCTATCTATCTCCTTGCCATGATGGGGACAGCCGTTTTTGCCCTGTCTGGCGCAATGGCGGCAGCGCGCAAAAAACTGGATTTGTTTGGCTTTATTATTGTGGCGCTTGCCCCTGCTGTGGGCGGGGGGACCGTGCGCGACCTTTTGCTTGATGCTGATTATGTTTTTTGGGTGAAAGACTTAAATTATGTCTATGTGGTCGCTGGCGTTGCTGTGCTGTCTTTCTTTCAGGTTCACCGCTTGGATGGTAAAAAATATGCACTTTTAATGTGGGCAGATGCCTTTGGTTTGGCGCTTTTTACCATCATGGGGACCCAAGTTGCCATGACCTATGATATCCATCCGGTCATGGTGGTGATTATGGGCATGATCACAGGGACTTTTGGCGGCATGTTGCGCGATATTGTCTGTAATGAAGTGCCATTATTACTGCAAAAAGAGATTTATGCCTTGGCTGCTATTGTGGGCAGTTGTGCCTATCTGATCTTAATCGATATGGGTATCCCGCAAGAAGGCTCTATGTTGATTAGCGTCACCGCCACCTTTGTTGTGCGCGGGCTTGCCATTCTCTTTCATTGGAGCTTGCCACCCTATAAAGGTGGACAGACTTAAAGCGTTATCACAGATATTTGGCGACCGTAATCGGGCTCATTGTTGTGGGTGGTGCGGCGATAACTAAAGAAACGCTCTGCATCAACATATGTGTCCACAGGGGAGCCTTCAATACCGTTTAAGCCGAGCTCATCCAGTTTCATTTTTACAAAAGCGGGCAGGTCAAACTGGAAGTGGCCTTCATTTACACTTTCAATGAAATAACGGCTATAGTCAGGGTCATGGTTAAGGAAGGTCTGTCTGAAATTACCATCGACTTCATAAGAAGCTTGATGGATGCACGGTCCTACCGCAGCCTTGATGAAAGAGCGGTCTGCCCCAATCTCTTCCATGGCCTTGACTGTATTTTCAAGCACACCGCCAAAGGCCCCTTTCCATCCCGCATGGGCTGCACCAATGATGTTGTTGGTGCTATCATGAAAGAGAACAGGTGCGCAATCAGCTGTTAAAATACCCAAGGCCACATTGGGCATTTTGGTGACAAGTGCGTCGACTTCGGGGCTGCGCTCGCGCGTCCAGACTTTATCAACAATTTGCACGCGGTTGGAATGAACTTGGGCGGCAGATAATAAGTCTGAGGCTTGGTTGCCCAAGGCTTGCACCACAAGGGCGCGATTGGTCATCACATCAGTCAGGCTGTCTTTTGATCCCCATGCGCAATTAAGCGAGCCGTAAATCCCCTGACTAATCCCGCCTAAACGGGTGAAAAACCCATGGCTGGTTGTGATCGTGTCTGAGGTCAAAAAAGTTGCATCTTGGCTCATGTTAACAGTCCTCAAATGCCGCAGGGGTAGGGTGATCAGGGTGGGTGGCACAAATTACTTTAAACAGGCTGCCCATCTTTTCTGGCGAACAGAGCCGTTTATGGGCCGCGATCAGGCTTGTGCGTTGGTCGTCATTGGCTGTTTGTAACAGGGCTTGAAAACGTTGGGCAATGCCAAGGCGCTCCAGAAATTCGCCTTGCCCCATCGGCCCCCATGTTTTGGCCCCGCCTTCTACAAAACTTTGCGCGAGCGTTTCAAAATCCACATGGGCGGTAAGATCGGCCTCGCCCGGTGTTTCTAAGACAGGGGCAAATTTATGATCTTTCAGGGCTTGTAAAGTCTCACCAAAATCAGCTTCTTGATGACCATAATCAATGGCAAGAACGGCCCCGCCTTGTTCTTTTATACGTTGGCCCAGACCAAAGGCGATGGCTTGGGACACAGGCGAGATTTCAAACAGGCCTGCCTCATTTCTATCTTTTAAACGCTTGGGCATTAGCGCAAGGGCGGCTTCATCGCTTTTAAGCACAAAACGCAAGCCTTCACCTTCAGGCTCAATATCAACAAAACGCTCCGCCCAGCCTTTTTCACCTTTTTCAAACTGGCGAATGGGCAGGGCATCAAAAAATTCATTGGCGATAAAAAGGGCAGGTCCTTCTGGGATATCACTAAAATTCTCATGCCAGCTCACCTTTAGGGCGCAGTCTTTTAAGCTGGCTTGTTGCTTTTCTTTTAAGGTCGGGCTGATTTCCACGAGATGAATATTAAGCGCGTCATGAAAGCCCGGTACCGCTTGTGTTGCGCGCAAGGCATCACTCATCAAGCTCCCCCGACCGGGGCCAAGTTCAACCAGATGCATCTGTGCAGGGCTGCCCATTTGTTGCCATGAAATAGCCGCCCACAGGCCCAAAAGCTCACCAAAGCATTGGGAGATTTCCGGTGCGGTGGTGAAATCACCCTTTGTGCCAAACGGGTCACGGTTCATGTAATAGCCATGTTTGGGATGGCATAAACATTCTGTCATGAAGTCTGAAACAGAAACTGGACCGTTGGTTTCGATCTGGCGGCGCAAAAGGGTGTGAAGTGGGCTCATGCCTCTTCCTTATTTTTGCGCAAGGCCATGACCATCAGGGCAATACCAATGAGGATCATGGGGATAGACAGCCATTGCCCCATGGTGGAGCCGCCGCTTAAATACCCGATATGGGCATCGGGTTGGCGCACGGTCTCAACGATGGAGCGCGCAATGCCGTACCCTGCGATAAACAGCCCGATAAACAGCCCGCTTGAGTGGCGCAATGTTTCTCTGCGCGAGATGATAAACATGATGATAAAGAGAATAAGCCCTTCCATGGCTGCTTCATAAAGCTGGCTTGGATGGCGCGGGTTTGGCCCGCCATTTGGAAAGATCACGCCCCAAGCCACATCTGTTTCACGCCCATAAAGTTCTGAATTGGCAAAATTGGCAATGCGCCCGAAAAATAGGCCAATGGGTGCGCCACAGGCAATCAGGTCGCCAAAGGTCATCATGGGGAGCTTGTGTTTTTTACAAAACAGGATGGCTGCAACCACCACACCAAGGAAGCCGCCATGAAAGGACATGCCGCCTTTCCAGACCTGTAAAATCGCGCCCGGATTGGCGGCGAAATAGTCCAGATTATAAAACAGCACATAACCAAGGCGCCCGCCGATCACCACCCCAATGGTCGCCCAAAAGAGAAAATCATCCACATGTTCATGGGTGATGTTACCGGGGAATTTCTTGGTGAGATATTTGATATAGTGCCAGCCCCCCACAAGACCGACGATATAAGCCAGTGCATACCAGCGAATGGCAATTGGGCCGAGCTGAACAGCCACGGGATCAATCATGGGAAAGGCAATGGCAAAAGTCATCGTATATCTCTTTTATATCCCCATCAGTTTGGGGAAGCTTGGGAATTAGCGGTAGGGATCGTCTTTATTAAGATAATCCTGCACATATTGGCGCACACCTTCTTCAAGCTCGGTAAAGGGCTTGTCATATCCGGCTTCGCGCAGCTTATCCATATTGGCTTGGGTAAAATACTGGTACTTGTCGCGAATATTAACAGGTGTGTCGATATAATGGATTTTTGGCTCAATTTCTAAAGAGACATAAACCGCTTTTGCCAAATCTTTAAAGGAGCGCGCCTTGCCCGTGCCCACATTAAACAGGCCGGAGACTTTTTCATTTTCATAAAGCCACAAGATGACATTAACCACATCACCGACCCAAACAAAATCACGCAATTGCCCACCGTCTTCATAATCAGGGTGGTGGGATTTAAACAGGCGACACATAAGGTTTTGCTTGGCATCGGGGAAGACATGGGCAACCACACTTTGTTGCCCGCCTTTATGGTTCTCATTAGGGCCATAGACGTTAAAGAATTTAAGACCCGCCCATTGTGGTGGGGTGGCTTCTTTATTTTCAAGGCTGCGCGCAACCGTGCGATCAAACAGATGTTTGGACCAGCCATAGGCATTGAGCGGCAGAAGGTCTTTAAGCTTTTTGCGATCTTGGAAATCATCAAAACCGTTTTCACCATCACCGTAAGTCGCAGCAGACGAGGCATAGATGAAACGCACTTTATTGTCTGTACACCATTCCCAAAGTGCGGTGGTTAGGCGAAAGTTGTTATCAACGATCTTATCGGCATCTGTTTCTGTGGTGGCAGAGATTGCCCCCATATGGAAGATGGCTTTAATTTCATCCGCATATTGGCTTAGGAAATCATAAAGGTCATCAGGATGGACAATGTCATAAAGGTCGCGCTTGGCAATGTTGCGCCATTTTACCCCATCGCGCAGGCGGTCTACCACCACCAGCTTTTCATCTGGATAGCGCTCTTCAAGTGATGCGATAATATTGGACCCGATAAATCCGGCGCCCCCGGTGATAACAAACATCTGTCTGACCCCATAAGGATTGAAATTCTGATAGTGTTATAGGGCTGAATGGGGATGGTCTTCAAGCAAGACTTGCGCAATGAAGAACTCATGGCATAATGCGCCACCGATTCGCCAGTTGATTAAGGAATAACTCCATGCAAAGCAAAAACCGTATTTTTGACGATGTGGCCAAAGTTGCCAGCGGTGCCGTGAGCACTTTAACAGGTGTGCGCGAAGAAGTAGATGGCATGATTTGTCAACAAATTGAACGGGTTATAGCGCAAATGGACATGGTGAGCCGTGACGAGTTTGATGCGGTTAAGGCCATGGCGGCCAAGGCCCGCACAGAACAAGACGCCCTGATTGCGCGAATTGAAGAGTTGGAAGCCGAGCTAAAAAAAGCAAAAAAATAAATAAGTTAGCTGTGGTTTAGGCCCGCTGGCGAGTCGCTGGTATTCATACCGAAGTGTTCCACATTTTTATCCACAGGAATCTTTTCAGCGACTCCAAGAGGCCCTTGCGCAGGGCCTTTTTTATTGTCTAATTTCGCCTCAACACAAACGACAAAAAGAATTATCTGTAAGATGAATTTCGTACAACAGGCACAGACAAAAACGCCGAACCATGGTCTCGACGTCCTTGAACATTTGGCAGAACAGCGCGGCTGGCTGCTGGAAAGTCTCACAAATGGCGATCTAGTGATGGAAAGCGTGGGCGAAAACTGTACCTATCTCATCCAGTTTAGCTGGAGTGATGAGTATCAGTCCTTACATATGTCCTGTTCTATGGATATGCGCTTGTCGCAAAAATCTGCTGGTAATGTGAATGATCTTTTAGCATCCATTAACAGCAAGCTGTGGATCGGTCATTTTGCAGTGATGGCAGGGCTTAATGCACCAGCTTTTCGCCATACAATCATGATGGGCAACGCCGGCTTTGAAAAAGCCCAAGAAATCGAAGAGATTATCGAGATCGGTCTGGGTGAATGTGAGCGTTTCTACCCTGCTTTTCAGTTTGCGGCCTTTAATAATATGCCGGGCCAACAGGCCATGGATTGCGCCTTGATGGAATGTGTCGGCCAAGCTTAGGCCTTATATCCGCATTTTCTCAAATGTGACACCAATGTAGCTATCTTTGCCTTAATGGTGCCTAACTTAAGTTTCATAAAGCCTGCAATGCGAAAATATATCGGTATTGGGGCTTCGAGGAACGATGGCTTTTAACATCAATGCGTTTGCAAATCCGAAGAGATTTATGTGGCTAAGTGGCTTGTTATTGCCATGGACAATTGGGATCACCATCCTGTGCACTGCTGCGGGATTGTATTTTGCCCTGTTTGATTCTCCTACGGATTATCAACAAGGTGAAACCGTGCGCATCATGTATATTCATGTGCCCGCTGCCAGTATGTCTATGGTGATTTATGTTTCCATGGCGATTGCCTCTGCCATGGGGTTGATCTGGAAACATCCGCTGTCTGATCTGGCGGCAAAATGTATGTCACCCATTGGTGCAGCCTTTACATTTCTGGCCCTTTTCACAGGTTCCTTTTGGGGCAAGCCCATGTGGGGCACGTGGTGGGTGTGGGATGCACGCCTAACGGCAGAACTGTTATTGCTGTTTCTCTATCTCGGTCATATGGCGCTTTTAAATGCTTTTGATGATCCTGCGCGCGGCAATAAGTCAGCCGGGATTCTTTGTCTTGTCGGGGTGATCAATATTCCGATTATCAAATTCTCTGTAGATTGGTGGAACACGTTGCATCAGCCAGCCTCAATCGTCAAATCAGGCGGGCCAGCCATTCACCCGGATATGTTGTTGCCCTTAGCGCTGATGTTCTTTGCATTTACAGGATATTTCACCCTCGTGCTGTTCATTAGAATGCGCGGGGAAATCATTGCTTCCAAAGTGCGCGCGCTACGCCTGCGTCAGGTCCACGGTTAAGGGGAGATGGAGATATGAACGAATTTTTCGATATGGGTGGTCACGGCATTTACATCTGGCCTTGTTATGGCCTTGCTGCCGTTTTGTTAATCGCCCTGTTGCTTACGAGCATGAGATCTCTGGCAAAAAGTAAAAAAGACCTATCCATCATGGAACAAATTAAAGAGGCGGACGCATCATGAAAAAGAAAACACGTCGTTTATATGTTGCCCTTGTTGGCCTGTGCGCCCTTGGCGCAGTCGCAGCCCTTGTGCTCGCAGCCCTTGAAGATGATATCGTCTTTTTCTTTAGCCCAACGGAAATTATGGAAAAAGATATAATCCGCCCCGATCAACGCATCCGCATTGGCGGCTTGGTTGAAGCTGAGTCTGTGACCAAAGCGGCGGACGGGGTGACCAATATCTTTAATGTGACCGATATGGCAAATACCATTCGCGTTGAATATAAGGGCATTTTGCCTGATCTGTTCCGCGAAGGCCAAGGTGTTGTTACTGAAGGTTATTTCAAAGGCAAAGTCTTGATTGCTGATGAAGTACTGGCAAAACATGATGAAAATTACATGCCGCCTGAAGTCGCAGAAGCCTTGAAAAAATCCGGTAAGTGGGAAGAAGGTCAACCCATCAGTGATGCCTTGAAACAAGGCCACGTTCCTGAAGAGCAGAAAGACAAATAATATGTATGCAGAAATAGGACATTTCGCCCTGATCCTTGCGCTTTTTGTCGCAATCGTTCAAGGGGTCGTGCCACTGGCAGCCTCAAGTGTGGGCAATCGCCGCTGGATGGATGTTGCGGGGCCAGCCTCAATTGCGCAGTTCTTCTTGATCCTTGTGGCTTTTGCTGCGCTGACCTATTCTTTTGTCACCTCGGATTTCTCCGTCTTAAATGTGGCGAAAAACTCCCATACCGATAAGCCGATGCTTTATAAGGTTTCAGGTGTGTGGGGGAACCACGAAGGGTCCATGTTATTATGGGTTTTGATCTTGGCAACATTTGGCTGCGCGGTTGAAGTCTTTGGACGCAATCTTCCTTCAGGTCTTAAAAACCGCACCTTGGCGATCCAGTCCTTGATTACGGTCGGTTTTCTTCTGTTTATTCTCTTTACCTCAAACCCGTTTGAACGTTTGATCAATGTACCGGTCAACGGTCAAAGCCTGAACCCCTTGTTGCAAGACCCAGGCTTGGCGTTTCACCCACCATTTTTGTATCTTGGTTATGTGGGCTTTTCCATTGCCTATAGTTTTGCCATGGCGGCCTTAATCGAAGGCCGTGTGGATGCAAGTTGGGCACGCTGGGTGCGCCCTTGGACTTTGGCTGCGTGGGTCTTTTTGACCATCGGGATCGCGCTTGGCTCTTGGTGGGCTTATTACGAGCTCGGCTGGGGCGGCTGGTGGTTCTGGGACCCGGTTGAAAATGCCTCCTTCATGCCATGGTTGGCAGGAACGGCCCTGCTCCATTCTGCCATTGTGGTGGAAAAACGCGATGCACTGAAAAGCTGGACCATCTTCTTGGCAATCATTGCCTTTGGTCTTTCTTTGATGGGAACATTCCTTGTGCGCTCAGGCGTTTTGACCTCGGTTCATGCTTTTGCCAGTGATCCTGAGCGTGGTGTGTTTATTTTGATCTTGCTGTGCATTGCGATTGGGGGCTCTTTTGTTCTTTATGCCATGCGCGGACCAAGCCTTGTGGGTGGGGGTTTGTTTAAGCCCGTATCGCGCGAAGGCTCACTGCTGTTTAACAACTGGATTTTAACCACGGCAACAGGTGTGGTTTTGCTCGGCACGCTTTATCCGCTCTTTATCGATGCGATTGGGGCTGGCAAAGTATCGGTTGGCGCACCATTTTATAACCGTGTGTTCATTCCGATCATGACGCCGCTTGTGATCTTGATGGCCTTAGGCCCGCTCATGTCATGGAAGCGCGCAGAGGCCAAAGGCATTCTTTCGCGCCTTTATATCGTTTATGGCGCAACCCTGATCGTAGTTATCGTGACCTTCATCGTTAAAGGCGAAGAAGGTTGGGGCGGCTATTTCGGCATGGGTCTGGCAACATGGCTGGCTGTTGGTGTGCTGTGGGATATCGCAGAACGCATCAAGCTGGGCAGAACCTCCTTTGGCGAGAGTTTAAAACGTCTAAAACGCCAACCACGTTCCACATGGGGCATGACCATTGCCCACTTTGGCCTTGCCATTACCATTGCGGGGATGACAGGTGCGGGGAACTGGAAAGTTGAAAAAATTCAGGTAATGAATTTTGGCGATAAGCTCGAAGTTGCGGGCTATACCTACACCTTTGACGGGGTGCGCGATATCCGTGGGCCGAACTATGATGCGCTGGAAGGTACCTTTACGGTGCATCACGGCGATGACTATGTCACTACTTTGCTGGCTGAAAAACGTGAATATGACACGGGCGGCATGCCAACGACTGAGGCGGCTATTCATACCATGTTTTTGGGTGACCTTTATGCGGTTGTCGGTGATAAATCCGGTGATGGTTATGTCACCCGCCTTTATTGGAACCCGTTGGTCGCATGGTTATGGGGCGGGACAGCCCTGCTGACTTTAGGTGGCTTGGTCAGTCTGACAGATCGTCGCCACCGTGTGGGCGCACCAAAACGTTCTAAAGCCCAAGGCAGCGCTGTACCTGAGGGAGCAAAAGCATGAATTCACGTATTTTCTTTTTGATCCCGTTGATCGGTTTTTGTGTGCTGGCGGTTTATTTTGCCGTTGGCCTGACCAAAGACCCCTCCAAGCTGGATACGGATGTTCTGACCAACCAACCTATGGGGAATTTCAAGCTCATTCCGGTTAAAGGGCGTACTGAAGGGCTCACCATTGAAGATGTCAAAGGCGAAGTTTCTTTGGTGAACTTCTTTGGTTCTTGGTGTGTGGCCTGTTTGCAGGAACATCCCTTTTTGCTCAAGCTAAAGGCGGAAAACATCATTAAGGTCTATGGTGTGGATTGGGATGAGAAAAATTCCAATGATGTGGTGCGCTGGTTGGCGCGCCATGGCGATCCATATACAAAAATTGGTGTGGATACGACAGGCGAGACCATTATTGATTGGGGCATTACAGGTGCGCCAGAGACTTTCATCGTCGATAAACAAGGCCTCATTCGCTACAAACACCTTGGTCCAATTACCCCACGGTCTTGGAATAATACTCTCTTTCCTTTGATCAAGGAGCTGCGCAAACAATGAAACAGGTCTTGATCGCCTTTATGGCCCTTATGGTTTTCTCACTGGATGTTGCAGCGGTGGAACCTGATGAGATTATGAAAGATGCGGGCTTAGAAGCACGTGCGCGTGAAGTGTCAAAAGATTTGCGCTGTGTGGTTTGTCAAAACCAGTCCATTGATGATTCAAATTCCGGCATTGCCAAGAAAATGCGCATCCTCGTGCGCGACCGTATTGCCCAAGGTGACAGCAATCAGCAAGTAAAAGACTATTTGGTCTCGCGCTATGGTGATTTTGTGTTGTTAAAACCACCTGTGAAGGCCAAGACCATGGCCCTTTGGTTTGGTCCGGCCTTGATGGTTGTGATCGGTCTGATCGGGATTATTTTCTATTATCGTCGTCGCAGCACACAAACGGCTGAAACGACAGGCGCTGCCCCGTTAAGTGCTGATGAAAAAGCGCGCTTGGATGCGCTGCTTAAAGAAGAAGGAAGTGAGACATGAGTTTTTGGATTGCGGTTGTTCTTTTAAGTGCAATCACCCTTTTTCTTTTAGCCGCTCCTTTATGGCGCAAAAGCAAAGATGATGCAGAACGCGCTGAATATGACTTAAGCGTTTTTAAAGACCAGCTTAAAGAGTTGGATAAAGATTTAGAGCGTGGATTGATCAGTGCTGATGAAGCAGAAACCGCCCGTATTGAAATTCAACGCCGCCTTTTGAGCGCTGATGAAAAACGCAGCAAAACCAAAAATAGGGCAGGTGGGGTAAGCAAAACCTCCCTTGTGGGCGGCATTCTTGGCGGTGTTGTTGTCATTGTTGGCTCGTTTGCGCTTTATTATAAAATCGGTATGCCGGGCTATGAAGATGTGCCTTATGCCTCGCGCGATATCCAGCGTGAACATGAGGTTGCCAATGGCGGCTCGAATATGGTGCAAGAAATTGACCGTATGAAAAAACGCCTTGAGCAAGACCCCAAAGATATTGATACATGGGTGTTGTTAGCGCGCACATTGCGCACGGTTGGTCGTTATGAAGAGTCCATGGATGCCTATAGAAATGCGGTTAAAGAATCTGATCGCCATCCTGCGGTTCTGGCTGATTTTGCGGAAGCCAAGATTTATGCTGGTCAAGGTCAGGTCGATGAGGAAACCATCAATGTCTTAATGGAGTCGCTTAAAGCAGACCCCATGCAGATGAAAGCACGTTTTTATCTGGGCTATGCCAAGGCACGTGTGGAAGACTTTGCAGGGGCCATCCAGACATGGACGGACCTGAAAGCCATTGCGCCCCCTCAAGCGGCTTGGATGACGCAGGTTGATGAACAAATCCAGATGGCGGCCCAAGCTGGTGAGCTTGACCTAGCTGACTTCAAACCTTCTGCAAAAGCAAGAGTGCTTGCCAAGCAGTTTGCGTTGGAGTGGGAGCAAGAAGCAGCACCCGCGGTTCAAGAAGCTGAAGCCCAGCCCAAAGGCCCAACCCGCGCTGACATGGCAGCAGCACAGGAAATGAGTGCTGAAGAAAGAAACGATATGATCCGCTCTATGGTTCAACGTCTTGCTGATCGCTTAAAAGAAAATCCCGATGATTTGGCAGGCTGGAAACGCTTGGCTCAAGTCTACGGCGTTTTGGGCGAGAAAGAAAAAGCCATTGAAGCACGCAATAAGATCAAGGAGCTGGAAAGCAAATAAAATGGATGCTGGATCGGGCTCCAGCATGACATTAATCAAAAGAAAAAGGCGGGATCGAACTTAATCGACCCCGCCTTTTCTTGTTTTATGGGCTTGAAGCTTTAGCGACCGACAATCGCATCATGAGCAGCCAAAATCGCCATATTGACCATTTCTGAAACAGTGGTGTCGCGCGGGACAATCTGCACAGGCTTTTCAAGGCCAAGCAGGATCGGACCAATCACCGTACCACCGCCAAGTTTTTGTAACAGCTTGGAAGAAATATCAGCCGTATGGAGCCCCGGCATGACCAGTACATTTGCCGGACCGGACAGGCGGGTAAAGGGGTAATCATCCAGAAGTTCGCGATCCAGTGCGGTATTGACCGTGACTTCACCGTCAAATTCAAAGTCCACATTGCGCTCTTCAAGAATTTCCACTGCCTTGCGCACCTCTTCTGAGCGACCACCAGAGCGACCGGAGAAAGACGAATGCGAGAGGAAAGCCACGCGTGGTTCATGACCAAGCTTGCGCGCTTTTGCCACGGCAGAAACCGCAATATCAGCCATTTCTTCAGCATTTGGGGTTTCATGAATACGGGTATCAGCCAAGAAGACCGTTTGATGCCCACCGCTGACCACAATGGAAACACCCATGGGGATATGGTCTTTATGGGGGTCTAAAACGCGTGCTACATCATCATAAGATGAATAGAAGCTACGGGTCAGGCCCGTGACCATACCATCGGCATCACCACAAGCAACCATGGTTGCGCCATAGATGTTGCGGTTTTGGTTGACCCAACGGTTACAGTCGCGCAAAAGGGCACCTTTTCGCTGCATACGGCGATAGAGATATTCCGCATATTCTTTGGTGCGCGGCCCGATGAGGGAGTTGTTAATCTCAATACCCGGTGCATCTGCCAGACCCAAGTTCTTCATGGTAGCCTGAATTTTATCTTCACGACCTACAAGAATGGGCGTGCCGTAGCCTGCATTTAAGAAGGCATAAGCTGCACGGATTGTCTTTTCTTCTTCACCTTCAGCAAAGACGATACGGCGCGGATTGCCGCGAACCTTATCGCAAATAACCTGCAAGCTAGAAGCTGTGGGATCAAGGCGACCTTGTAGCTCATTTGCATAATCATCCATATCAATGATGGGGCGACGCGCCACACCAGAGGCCATAGCAGCTTCAGCAACCGCAGGTGGGATGGAGAAAATCAAGCGTGGATCAAACGGGGCAGGGATAATATAGTCAGGCCCATAACGCAGGCGACGCCCAGAATAGGCTGCCGCCACTTCATCAGGTACGTCTTCACGCGCAAGCTCTGCCAAGGCATTGGCACAAGCTACTTTCATATCTTCATTAATGGTGCTGGCGCGCACGTCCAAGGCACCGCGGAAGATATAAGGAAAGCCCAAAACATTGTTGATCTGGTTTGGATAATCAGAACGACCCGTTGCAGTAATGGCATCGGCGCGAACGGCTTTTACATCTTCTGGGGTGATTTCTGGATCAGGGTTTGCCATGGCGAAAATGATCGGCTTTGGTGCCATCTTTTCAACCATATCTTGGGTCACAGCCCCTTTAACTGAAAGACCAAAGAAGGCATCTGCGCCGTCCATGGCTTCGGCTAATGTGCGTGCATCTGTGTCAGAGGCATGGGCCGATTTCCATTGGTTCATACCTTCTTTGCGGCCTTTGTAAATCACGCCTTTGGAATCACACATGATCACATTGTCATGGGCAACACCCATGGCTTTCACCAACTCGCAACAGGCAATGGCAGCCGCACCTGCACCATTGACCACCAGCTTGACATCTTTCATGTCACGACCAGTAAGGTCACAGGCATTGATCAGGCCCGCGGCTGAGATAATCGCTGTACCGTGCTGATCATCGTGAAAGACCGGGATATCCATAATTTCGCGCAGCTTGGTTTCTATGGTGAAACATTCTGGTGCTTTGATATCTTCAAGGTTGATCCCGCCAAAGGTCTTGCCAAGATATTTAACACAATTGATGAATTCATCTTCATCTTCGGTATCAACCAAAAGGTCGATGCCATCTACATCGGCAAAGCGTTTAAAAAGAACGGCTTTACCTTCCATGACAGGTTTGGAGGCCAAGGCACCAAGGTTGCCAAGGCCCAAAACGGCTGTCCCGTTGGAAATGACCGCAACCACATTGCCTTTGGCTGTATAATCGTAAGCCAAGTTTGGGTCTTTGGCGATTTGCTCACAAGGTGCGGCGACACCGGGGGAATATGCCAGTGAAAGGTCGCGTTGCGTTGTTAGCGGTTTTGTTGGGTGAATTTCAAATTTGCCCGGGCGGCCCGAAGCATGCATCAAAAGCGCTTCGCGCTCAGTTACCCGAATTGATTGATCGTCCATAAGTGTATGTCTCTGTCTTTATCTATTGTTCAGCGAAGCCAGACTTATTCTGGTGTATTGGTATGTAGATGGACGTTTTCTGCACCTTGGTTTTGCAAAACTTCTGTGACTTTGGCTTGTTTATCTTCCCCAAGGGCGCGTACCCATAAGATAATGCTTCCGGCATCAACAGCGCGGGCAAAATCTTCAGTATGTGGTGTTGCGGTGACTTCACCGAGCACTTCTTTAATTGCAGCACCACCAACTGTTGCTCCCACAACAGCACCGATTAACTCACCTACGGGACCACCAGCCAGAAAAACAGCACCAGAAGCCACAACCGGGCCTTCAAATTTAACCTCACCGACAAGGGCGGTCAGGACATCTTTGATCGGCTTGGCAGGTTTGCCAGCAGCTTCAATGGACTCATGTGAGCTAAGTACACTGAGATCGGTACGTTCAAAGCCCGCTTTGCGCAAGGCATCGACTGTTTTCTCAAAAGTTTCGCGGCTATTTAGCAGACCGACAACTTCTGTTACTGATGTGTTTGTGTTCATTTGTTTTAACCAGTATGTGAGTTGAGTATTTATATTACGTATTCTGCACCAGTTTGGGACAGATTACTAGGCGTAAACTCATTTCTCTATGAGCATACCGCAAAGGGGGATGGTCGTGTTATGCAAATAGTGCAAAGCAGATAGTTGAAACTTAAGATGCTTTTTTAAACTTTTTTGCCATGAAAAAACACAGTCCGGCAAGGCCGGCAAAGCCAACAACTTTGATCATGCCTTTGGTCGGCATTGCCCCATTTTGCCAAGCGCCATCCAGATACCAGATCACAAGGGCGAGAAGAGCAAAAAGACAGGGGAGAAGGTATTTGATGATCATTTGTTCATATCCTCCAAAATCTGTTCAAACGCCCATGTGGAAATTTTATGGCGGGCATGGGTTTCATCAATGAGAACCTTGAAACTCCCTGCTGAGTTTTGAGAGACAATATCTTCATAAAGCTTGCCACGCACATTATTAAAACAGCAGCGATCATAACGGTTAAAAATCTGCAGTTGGCTGCGGCTTTGATCATCAGCTGCCATGACAAACATATCAAGATAACTCGCCGCATCTAGCATGGGTTTGTAAAACTGTGGGGAAGCACGTTCCTTATCGCCTTGGCGCAAGGCCAAGGGAAGCACACCCGCGATGGGGTAGGATTTTTCAATGCGTGGATCAAGCGCGGCACTCACAGCTGTCACCCAACCCCCTGCCGAAAGCCCCATCATATAGACATGGTCAATCTTGTTTGTGTTAAGCACATGGTTGAGCGAGGCAAAAACGGGTTTAAAGATGACTTCTTGGGGATGTTTTACCTGATCTATTTTTCCATTAATCGCTTGTGCCCAAGGGTTCTCATAATTAAGCGGGTGGTCGCCATAGCTAGTCATGTTAAGCGCAATAATTGTGAAGCCTTCATCATTGAGCTGTTGCAATAGATGGTCTTGTTCGTGAAAGGTGCTGGCATAACCATGATGATAGATGACCAGCTTGCGATTGCTTTTCTGAGGAGTGAAAAGATAGGATTTTGTTATATAGCCTGGATCAAATGTAAAAGATAACTCATGGATAGCATCTAGGTTTTGCCAGTTTTTATAAGTCTTTAACTGGCATAAAGTGCGTTTGCTGGCTTCGTTTTCAAAAAGGCAGGTCGGGGTTGGGAACTGATCAGCATAGGCATTTTTTAACAAACGAAGGTGGGTATAGGGAAGGAAGCTTTCCAAGGCTTGATCACCAAAAATAGCAGCTCTGAGCAGTTGGCGTTTTTCGCCGCTATCTTGTGGGGAGGAAATGTGAAGTGTTTTTCCAATATCATAATTCACAATATGTTCAGGCAAGGGGTCATAAGCAAAACTGTTTTTGCTTTTTAGTCCCATGATATGAACTCGCGTCACATCCCAATAATAGAAAAAGCTCCCGATCGAGGCGGTTAAAAACAGCCAGCCGAGCAAGTTGAAGATGAGCGCTTTTTTCACGTGGTCCCCCTGGAACATAAATTTGTCCCTACGATAAGGGTGCAAAAGACTCGATGCAAGTGCTTCAGTTCTCTATAAAGGGTGTGCTATCACTATGCTTTGTTGAAATATCTATTTTGAAGTTTCCCCATGACCACGCTTGAAGTCGCCAAAGAACATTTGCCCGCTGAAGTCAGCCAAGAAGAAATCGAAGCGCGTATGAAAGGCGGGGCAACACCGATGATGGCGCAGTTTATGGCGCTTAAAGAACGTCATCCCGATTATCTGTTGTTTTATCGCATGGGTGATTTTTACGAGCTGTTCTTTCAAGATGCGGTTTCAGCAGCGCAAGCTTTACAAATTACCCTGACCAAACGCGGGCATCACAATGGTGAAGATATCCCCATGTGCGGCGTACCGGTTAAGGCTTATGAAAGCTACCTGCCCAAGCTCGTGGAAAAAGGTTTCAAGGTTGCGCTGTGTGAGCAGATGGAAGACCCGGCAGAAGCGAAAAAACGTGGCTCAAAATCCGTTGTAAAACGCGATGTGGTACGCCTTTTTACAGCAGGCACCATCACCGAAGATACTTTGTTAGACGCGCGCACCAATAACTATTTGGCGGCTGTTGCCCAATCACGCTCAGAAATGGGTGTGGCGTGGCTGGATATTTCAACAGGTGCTTTTTATACCCAAGCATGTGTGCCCGCTCTCTTGCCTGCGGTGCTGGCACGGCTTAATCCCGGTGAGCTTTTGGTCAGTGACAAGCTCTTACAAGCCCCTGAGCATTTTGATACCTTTAATGATTTTAAATCCGTCTTAACCCCGCAACCCAATAGCCGTTTTGATAGCTCAAACGGGACTAAACGTTTGGAAAAACTCTATGGGGTAAAAACACTAGAATCTTTTGCCAGCTTTGCCCGTGGTGAGATTTCTGCAGCAGGTGCCTTGGTGGATTATGTGGAGCTCACCCAAAAAGGTAAATTGCCGCGTCTTGAAATCCCCCGCCAATTGGCCCAAGGCGCGAGTATGGAAATCGATGCGGCGACAAGGCGCAATCTGGAACTTTCCCTCACCCTTAGCGGGCAGCGCAAAGGCAGCCTGCTTGAAGTGATTGATCGCACGGTCAGTGGCGCAGGTGCGCGTTTGCTTTCCACATGGCTGTCTTCACCGCTCACAGATGTTGGACAAATCGATCAACGCCTTGATGGGGTGCAGTTTTTTAAAGAGGATTTAGCTGCGCGCGAAGATATGCGCGAGGCCTTGAAAAAATGCCCTGATATGGAGCGTGCATTATCGCGCATCACCTTGGGCCGTGGTGGCCCGCGCGATTTAGCCGCCATTCGTGATGGTTTAGCAGCAAGTTTTGAGCTGCGTGAAAAACTGATCACTTTAACGCCAGCCCCCATTTTGGAACAATGCGCAAGCGACCTTGGTAATCATGGCGAGCTGGTGGATAAGCTTGCGCGCTCCCTTGGGGAAGACTTGCCGCTTTTAGCGCGCGATGGTGATTTCATTGCCCCGGGCTATGCACCGGAACTTGATGAGTTGCGCGGTTTGCGCTCAGAAAGTAAACGTCTGATCTCTAACCTTCAGGCGCGTTATGCTGAGACGGTGGATATCCCCACCTTGAAAGTGAAGCATAATAATGTGCTGGGCTATTTTGTTGAGGTGACGGCAAAACAATCTGAGAAAATGCCCAGTGAAGGCGAGTTTATCCATCGCCAGACCATGAAGAATGTGATCCGTTATACAACGGTGGAACTTTCAGAACTGGAAGGCAAAATCAGCTCAGCAGGGGATCGCTCTCTTGCCCTTGAAACGCGCCTGTTTGAAGAACTCATCAGTGATGTGATGATGAAGGCCGATGAAATTGCCTTGGCGGCAAATTCTCTTGCGCGCCTTGATGTCTTAAGTGCGTTGGCGCAAATCGCGATTGAATGTAATTATAACCGTCCGGTCTTGTCTGAAGATTATGCCTTTGATATTCAAGGCGGGCGCCATCCGGTTGTGGAAGCAGCTTTGCTGACGGCCAATGAATCCGCTTTTGTTGCCAATAACTGTGATCTTTCCCAAGACCAACGCCTCTGGTTGATCACGGGTCCGAACATGGCGGGTAAATCGACCTTCCTGCGCCAAAATGCCTTGATTACCATCATGGCGCAGATGGGCGGGTTTGTGCCGGCTGATCATGCCCATATCGGGGTGGTTGATCGTCTCTTTTCCCGGGTGGGGGCTGCGGATGATCTTGCGCGGGGGCGCTCCACCTTCATGGTGGAGATGGTGGAAGCCGCAGCGATTTTAAATCAGTCAACGGAGCGCTCACTTGTGATCTTAGATGAGATTGGGCGCGGGACGGCGACTTTTGATGGGCTTTCCATTGCTTGGGCGGTTGTGGAACATCTCCATGAGCTCAATAAATGTCGTGCCCTTTTTGCCACCCACTATCATGAGTTAACCGCGCTTACCTCAAAACTGGGGCATTTGTCTTGTCATTCCATGAAGGTCAAGGAATGGAAAGGCGAGGTGATTTTCTTACATGAAGTTGGCGGTGGGGCGGCTGATCGTTCTTACGGTATTCATGTGGCGCGCTTGGCAGGCTTGCCAAAAGCGGTGATTAAACGTGCTGAGCAGGTTTTGGAAACTTTGGAAAAAGGCGAACAAAGCAGTGCGGTGACAAAACTGGCTGATGATCTGCCGCTTTTTGCCGCCCTTGCCCATGAACCTGAACCGATTATGGTGGAGGCTGGCCCAAGCGAGGTTGAGATCGCCCTTGATGATATTCAGCCCGATGATATGAGCCCGCGTGAAGCCTTGGAAGCGCTTTATCGTTTAAAGGGATTGCGCGATTAAATCAGCGGGCCGTTAAGTTCTTCAGGCGCGCCCTCAACCAGTGTTGTTTTATCAAAACGTTGTAGCTTGTTTTTATCCATGATGGATTGCAAGGAGCTGACGTAATGCTCACCGCGTTCTGAATATTTATCTAACGTGCCAGCAAGGCTGTAGCCATTGAGGTCTTGTTTGACATTGCGCATAAAGGCGCGTTTTTTGCGCAAACCCTGATAGGCTTTATGGGTGTTTAGGTTATGAACATAGGCTTTTAAGCTGTCGCTTAAGCTGTCAAAGGCTCTGATGCGGTGCGTTTTACCTGTCTCGCGTCCCTCTGGCACAATGCCTTTGTCTTTAGGATTAAAGGTCCATTGCCCAAAAAGCGCATTGCCTTCACGGGCAAAACGCGAGGTCCCCCAACCGCTTTCTTCAGCGGCTTGAGCAAGAGCAAGTGAGGGCGGGACCACATCCATTTTTTGCAGCAAGTGATCATATTGGCCCAGCTTAACGTTATAGCGTTTAAACATGCCGCTTAGCCACACAACATCTTCACCGCGCAAGGAAAGGTTCATGGTGATGCGATGGCGAAGACGCCAGACTTTGGTACGTTGCTCAACAATTTCTTCGTTGATTTTTAAAACCAGCGGTAAAAGCGTTCTAAAGAAAACTGACTTTCGCTCATCTGTCTGTTTAATCTTGGCCAGATCAACAGGTAAGGAAGAAACAAACAGGCGCGGCACATTTGAAGAGCCGTCTAAAACAGGATCAAGCTCATAGCCGATTTTCTCAAAAGCCTGATTAAGATCATTAACGGTGAGGCGAGCACCAGCATTGGCTTGTTCTTCACCGGCAATGGCGTCTAAATCTTCTTTGCTGAGCTTTGCCTCAATGGCAGGTTTCAAGATGGCTTTTGGGGCCTGACTTGATGTGTTGCTCGGGTTGAGAAGATGCATGGCGCTCAAGACAAAGAAAGAAATGCCAAGAGTTGCCAACATTGCATGATGAAAGCTTTTGCTTTGCTGTTTATCAGCCATTTTAAAATCAAATGTTGTTAACAAAAGCGCGGCTGTCAGACCTTCTTAGTCTTTGAAGCTATTTTCACGCGCATAAGCCGGATTTCTTTATCAACAGCTTTCTTTTAATCCGGACAAGCTGTGGGGCGAATTTTACAGATTTTGCGACAAAAGGCCAGATGATAATATTCTTATCAAAAAGCGTTGGATTGTCTTTGTTATCCGCTATAACACTACCACGAAAGGGCTTTGTGAGTAAATATTCCTAAATGAGTTTTTCTCAACAGGAATATTTGATTTCCTATGAAAACCCGAATAGGATTATTCTTAAATTTTTATAAGAAGTTATCTATGTTCTGCACGGAATTTTGAAAAGTAGGAATATGTCTGAAGAGTCTATGAATATTGCTGCTGATTGGGTTGCTGATGCGCCGTTCCCTGCTGTGCTTCTCGCACAGGATAAAACGGTGATGGTACAAAGTCGCGCGGCTGAAACCTTGGTGAAAAGCCTTGGTATCCCTAGTGTTGTGGAACTGTTTAGTAAAGTTGAACAGTCTAATACAGCCCATATGCAAACCGCAGGGTTTGAAACGGAAAAAGGTGTTCTCTTTTACGATCTCACCCTGTGCCCTTTTGGGGAAGGCTATCTGCTTAGTGCAAGAGACTCCAGCTTAGAACATAATTTGCGTGCAGCCCTGATGGATTCTCGCCAGCGTTTTAAAGATCTGGTGGATATTTCCAGTGATTTTGCTTGGGAAGTCGGTGCAGACGGTTATTTTATTTTCGTCTCCCAACGTGGTGCGGTGGGCTATGAGCCAGACGAGCTGATTCGCAAACATTGTGACGAGATTGTTTTAAAACGTCATAAAAAACATTCCCTCAATCCTTTCATGTCTAAATCAAAGCTGGAACGTGAAGAGGTTTGGGTGGTGCGCCCTGATGGGGAGCCTGCGTGTTTGATGGTCTCTTGTGTGCCACTTTTTGATGATAATAACCATTGGGTTGGCGCGCGCGGTGTCTGTCGCGACATAACTGAGGAGCGCGAACGTGATGCCGCTCTTGCACGTGCTTATCATCGTGATCAGTTACTGGCTTATATCGTTAAAACCATCCGTGATGAGGTTGAGCCGAGCAATATGCTCACGGCGGCTGCGAACGCTACAGCGCGTGCACTGAGCGCAAATGGTTGTCAGATTTATCGCTGCAAGCCCGATAGCGATATGGTGGTGAATGCCTCCTTTGGTGATATTCCCGATGAAATTCCAGAATTGTTTGAAAAGCTGGAAAGCCTTGGTGAAAATGAAGTCGGTATTTTTGAGGTTAAAGACTGGCTTGCGATTTATTCAGCCACGCGTTATCGCCGTAATGTAAATGGCGCGATTTGCCTGTGGCGTGAAAAAGTCCGTGGCACATGGAATGATGATGATAAAATTCTGGCAACCGATGTGGCCAACCAGCTCGGTATCGCCAATGAACAAATCTCAGGCCATGAACGCATTGTGGAACTTTCACGGACCGATGCGCTGACAGGCCTGTTAAACCGTCGCGCCTTTTTTGAAGAAGAACTGCCGCGTCATATTGATCGCTTACAATATAACAACAAACCGGCTGCGCTTATTTATGTGGATTTGGACCATTTCAAGCAGGTTAATGATGCCTTTGGTCACCAAAAAGGTGATGAAATTTTATTGTTAGTGCGTGATTTCTTGCTCAAACAGGTGCGCCCGGGGGATGTGGTGGCCCGTTTGGGTGGGGATGAGTTTGCCCTGTGGCTGGATGATATTACGGAAAACACGGCCCATAAACGCTGCACCAAAATGATGGAAAGCAGTACATTCTTACAAGAACATTCCGGTGCAGATGACATGATGCTTGGGGTGTCTTTAGGGCTGGCTTTATATCATCCTGATAGTGACGAAAGCATCGAGACGCTGGTTAGCCGGGCAGATGCCGCCATGTATGAAGCCAAAAAAGCAGGTAAAAGCCAGTTTTGTGTGGCTGAAGATTATAAGGGGCAATAGGCGTTATGGTGAAAGACCCAGCACATGATGCGCCACTGACTTATGAAGAAGCAAAGGAAATGGCGCGCCATCATGATGTGGCGGTTAGAAAAACCTTGGCTGAACGTGAAGATATCCGCCCAGAAATCCTGTTTTATCTTGCAGGTGATGCGGCCCCTGAAGTGCGCAAAGCCATTGCTTTAAATAAAAACACGCCAAGCCATGCCTATGTGGAGTTGGCAAAAGACAGCAATGATGAAATTCGCTCCGATTTGGCTAAGAAAATCACTGACCTTGCGCCTAAACTAACCGCATATGAGGTTGATCGCGTCCAAAGTTATGCTTATCAGGCACTGGAAATATTGGCTTCTGACCAATTGGCGAATATTCGGGTGATCTTGGCTGAAACGCTTAAAGATGTGGCGCAGGCCCCTGAAGAAGTCATCAAAACACTGGCTCATGATTCAGAATTGTCTGTGGCTTGTCCGGTTTTGGAACATTCTCCCGTGCTGCGCGATGAAGATTTGCTGGATATTATTTCAAGCGGTATTTCATCTGGAGCCTTGGGCGCGATTTCCAATCGCTCAACGGTGAGCTCGGATGTTTCCGATGCCATTGTGGAAACCCATGATGTGCCTGCGATCACCACCTTATTATGTAATGACAGTGCGCAAATTCGTGAAGAAACACTGGATCATTTGATCGAAGAATCTCAAGATATTACCGAATGGCAAGGCCCGCTGGTACAACGTCCGGTCTTAAGTACCCATGCGGTGCGCAGGCTGGCAGAATTTGTGGCTGATAATTTGATGGATGCCTTACAAGAACGCGAGGATATGAGCGCTGAGGTTCTTGGCGCGGTGCGCGATGAGGTTAATCGCCGTATTGCGCAAACCCATAAAGAACCAAGCGTTGTTGAGAAAACGCTAGAGGTTCGTAATAATAATGATCTTCGCAAAGAATATGCATGGCTTTTCCAACAGCCGCCTCATGTGATTGCGCAAAATCTTAAACGCATGGACCGCCTTGACCAACAGGTGATCATCAATGCCATGGCAGAGGGCGAAAATGAATTTGTTGTGGCGGCACTAGCTGAAAAAGCAAGCCTTCATTTGAGTGTCGCTCAAAGAATGATTACCATGCGCAGTGCCAGAGGGGTTTCAGCACTATGTTGGAAGGCTGGTATGGAGGCACGGGTTGCAGCCCATATTCAGGCCAAAGTCGCCCATATTCCAGCCGAAGATATCCTAAAACACAATAAAGGTGGTTATGCGCTTAATGAAGAAGAGCTGCAATGGCAGGTCGATTTCTTCAATAATATGTCTGTTTAATTATCGAGTTCTCACATTGACTTCATAGCTCAGTGTCTTTTGCCCGTTTGCAGGTACATTAATTTCCCAAATTGCCCGATTATTTTCACGCCGCGTCGTTTTGTGGCTGGATTTTTCAATTTTCCATTGCCCGGGGAAGGCTTCACTAACGCGCATGGTCTCAGCCGTGTCTTTGGCATTTTTAATCACCACTTTATAGGCAGCTTCAAAGCTGTGTTTGCCGTTAAATTCAAACTCGGTCTGGCTGCGCTTTAAGGTCACATCAAAGCTTTGACCGGGGTGCAGCTTGGCCTCATTTCCTTTGGGTGTTGCTTTTAAGCGGTCTTCGCCCACAAACTGTAATTCACCAGCTTGGTCTTTGCGATAAAGGCGCACAATGCCTGTTGGCAAGGGGGCGTTTGAGGCATTGGTAAAGCTCACTTCAATATTGGGATGAACTGCCAAGACCTGATGGGAAATCGCGTTATAGCTTGGACCAAACTGGCGCACCAAAACACGTTTACTTTTAAAACTCATTGGGGCCATAAGCTGGACTTGCTTGGTCTCTTTATGGGCAAGATCAACTTTATGAGGAAGGCTATAAAGATGCAGGCCACCTAAGGCTTGTGGCGGGGAAGCCGTTCTTTCAGGTGCGCTATCCATTGCCATCATGGTTTGAGGGGCAGAACGCGCCATCATCTGCACGTTTTTGCGCACGGTCTTTTTATTAATCTGGCCTGCTGCAAGGCTGAGCGTGGCATTTTTATAATCTGTGCCGCTTGTGTTAGTCAGGTTTGCCCATGATCTCAGGTTCACGCTTTTGCCATCTGGTGAAAGTTCAGCACTATAAGAACTATGCCATTTCAACCCGTTTGATAGATAGGCAAGGCCAAGCTCGAAGCTTGCTTTCTTGGGGGCATTTAAAGAGGCAAGCAAGGCAGGCTTGGCGCGCAGGCCTTGGGGGAGTTTTTCCAACATGAGTTGGCCGGGCTGACCAACCTGAATTTGACCATCGCGTTCCACAATCACGCCATTTTTTGTAGAAAGGATTTTGGCGCTAATAATATCATCCTTGCCCGTCACACTGTTGAATTTACGAAAGGAAACCGTTTTTCCAACGGCCTTATCTAACAAGGCTTGTGGGGTGAGAAGGTCAAAGGCAAAGCGGCGTTCTAAAACCTCAATGCCTTTTGTATTGATGAGCAAGCTATCGGGGATCAATTGTGTGCTGACATCTTCAAAAGCCAGATCATTTTGCCCTTTTGATAAATCCGTGCGCCGTGTGTCGCGCACAAAACCCAGCCCATTTTGATAGAGCGTTAAAGACAACTGTTGTTGATGGGTTGCATTTAAGGTGTTTTCAGCTTGTGCGGTGAAGGAGAAAAGGCCTAAAGCCCCGAGAATGAGGGCAGGTTTGATCTTAGACATATAAAAGGACTCCTTTTCGGAAAACACAAGCTTTGACATGTTGCCTGTACAATTTCCAAGAGGCAAGCTTGCGTGGAAAAATAAACGTGCTATGGATGTATCAGCTTTATTATGGAGAGGGCAGAGGCGTGGATTTTTTGCAAAATACGGATTTGGTGATCAGCCTATTGGTGGGCGTGGTCGTTCTATGTCTCATCGTGGTTGTTTTTACCCTTAAACAAAGCCGCAATAATGCCGCACCTGTTGAGGATGCCCATACAGAAGCGCTTACCCAACAGCTATTAGAGCTTGGGCGCTCTCATGGGGAGTTAGCAGGGCGACTTTCTCAAATGTCGGACCTTCAAAACCGTGCTCAACAAACGGTGAATGAGAGATTACAATCCCAAGAGCGCGCCATTACCAAAACTCTGGATGAACGTTTAAGCGGTTTGACCCATCGCATGGGTGAAGGATTGTTGGAACAAACCAAATCGACCGCAAAACATATGTCCAATTTGGCAGAACGCCTTGCCGTGATTGATACGGCGCAGAAAAATATCATGGACCTGTCAGAACAGATGATGGGCTTGCAAGATATTCTGTCTAATAAACAGACCCGCGGGGCCTTTGGTGAGGTTCAGCTGGAAATGCTGGTGACCAATGCCTTGCCGCCTTCGGCCTATAGTTTTCAGGAAACTTTATCCAATACTAAGCGGGTGGATTGTTTGTTGAAACTGCCCAACCCGCCGGGCTCTATCTGTATTGACTCTAAATTCCCGCTGGAAAGTTATGTCGCTTTGCAAGAAGCTGATAATGAGCAGGATAAAACCGTTGCTGTGCGCACCTTTAAGGCGGATGTACTTAAACATATTAAAGATATTTCCGAGAAATATATCATCGCGGGGGAAACCGCAGAAAGCGCGCTGATGTTTTTGCCTGCAGAAGCCATCTATGCAGAACTCCACGCCAATTTCACCGATGTGGTGGAAAAATCCTATAAGGCCAAGGTCTGGATTGTGTCCCCGACAACTTTGATGGCAACGCTGAATACAGTGCGCGCGGTCTTAAAAGATGCCCGTATGCGCGAAGAAGCCGGGCGCATCCAAAAAGAAGTCATGACCTTGCTAGAAGATGTCGGGCGCCTTGATGATCGTGTGGCTGGGCTTGAGCGTCACTTTAACCAATCAGTAGAAGATATCCGCAAAATCCGGATTTCTACTGATAAGGTGACCAAACGTGGCGAGCGCATTGAAGAAATTCAACTGGGCGATGAAAGCCTTGTTGAAGAGCTCGCCCCACCGCCTGAGCGCCTTGAATAAAGTTCATAAATAGTTGTGAATATGTGATTTTCTTCATCTAACGTTAAGACAGCCTGTGGGATACTCTTAAAAAATAAAAAGAGAGGTGATCCCATGCCCATATTCCTGCTTGCTTTCGTGATGACATTTTTGGCCGTACCTGTTTGGGCGGCAGATATTGTCTCAACGCGTTTTGCCTTGCTAACTGATCGTTATGATCATTGCGTGTTAGGTGATTGCATTGAATATGGCGCGGTTGAAGCGGTATTGGATGATGGGCGCATCCTGTCTTATCGCCTTGATGAAAATTCAGTTTTTGAAGATGTGGAACCCCGCCTTGTCCCCATGGGGCTTAATGGGCGCAAAGCTATTTTGGTGGTGCGCAGCTATCAAAATAAGGGTGCGGCATTGGCTTTGCTTGATCAACGTGGCGGCAAGCTCGTGATCGCAGCTGAGAGTGAGCCCATCGGTCTTAGATATCGTTGGCAAAATCCTATTGGAGTTGGTGATTTTGACCGTGATCGCAAGCTTGAAATCGCAACGGTGATTACACCGCATATTGGCGGGCGTTTGACGCTTTATGAGCGCCAAGGCAATAAGCTGGTTGAAGATGTACAGACGCAATCTTTTTCGAATCATAAAATGGGATCAAGCCAACTTGATCTTCATGAAGTGATTGATTGGAACAAAGATGGCATTATGGATATCGTTGTTCCCGATATGAGTCGGGGGGAATTACAGGTGTTGAGCTTTGTCGGTGCAAAAACCCAAGTGATCGATAAACGAAGCTTTTCTGGGACAATTGGCGGACCTATTGTTGCGAGTGAAACGGGCTTATTGGTCGGGCTTGAAGATGGCAATCAGGAAAGCTGGCCTTACCCACATTGACAAATGCAAATCTTTTAAGTATGAAGAGCCCACGATTATTGGAGAGTGCTTAACATGTTTCATGTGCTGAACATCATGTCTGTGAAAAAGACGACCGCAAAAGTTTTTGCGGGTGATGTTGCGTGCACGCTCCTCACCGGCTCCAAGACGACCAAGACAACTACGAAAACCAAAGCGTAGTTCGCGGGGAACCTGAAGACGGATCGTATATTCGAAAAGAGGCCCTCGCGGAATAACCGCAGTGGGCCTTTTTTCGTATGTACTTATTTAAAGACGAAAAATGGCACAGGCGGATTGACCACTTGGGCCGTAATTTAAAGGAAGAAACAAATGGGCTATAAAGTCGCAGTAATGGGTGCCACTGGTAATGTGGGCCGTGAGATGCTCCAGATTATGTCAGAGCGCAATTTCCCTGCTGATGAAGTTGTTGCATTGGCATCACGCCGCTCTGTCGGTCGTGAAATCTCCTATGGTGAGGATGAAATCCTGAAAGTACAGGACCTGGACACATTTGATTTCACAGGCACGGACATTGTTCTGTCTTCACCAGGTGGGGCGATTTCTGCGAAATATTCACCATGTGCAGCAGAAGCTGGTGCGGTTGTTGTGGATAATACATCACACTTTCGCATGGACCCGGACATTCCTTTGATCGTGCCGGAAGTAAACCCAGAAGCGATTGGTGAGTACAAGAAAAAAGGCATCATCGCCAACCCAAACTGTTCAACCATCCAAATGATGGTGGCCTTAAAGCCATTGCATGAAGAGTTTGAGATTGAGCGCGTGATCGTTTCAACTTACCAGTCTGTATCTGGTGGTGGTAAAGAAGCTATGGATGAGCTGTTTGAGCAAACCAAAGGCATCTTTATGAACAAGCCTGCGACTGAGACAAAGCAGAAATTCACTAAGCAGATTGCGTTTAACTGTATTCCACACATTGATGTGTTTATGGATGACGGCCAAACAAAAGAAGAATGGAAGATGAAAGTCGAGACAGCGAAAATTCTCGATCCAAACATCAAAGTTCATGCAAACTGCTGTCGTGTGCCTGCCTTTATCGGTCATGCGGAATATATCAACATCGAAACTAAAAAGCCGATTGATGAAGCGCGTGCACGTGAAGTCATGCAAGCCCAAGACGGTCTGGTTGTTGTTGATCACCGTGAAGACGAAGGTTATGTCACGCAAGTGGAATGTGCTGGTGAAGACGCCACATATGTTTCACGTATTCGCAAAGACGATACGGTTGAAAATGGCCTGTCATTCTGGTGTGTGTCTGATAACCTGCGCAAAGGCGCAGCCCTAAACACAGTACAGATTGCGGAAGCGCTGGTGCGTGACCATCTGAAGAAATAAGCTTTAACTCTTAAAGCGATATTTTTAAAGCGCCTCTGAAAGGATATTTCAGGGGCGTTTTTTTTATGTGTTAAGTGGCGGACATAAAAAAAGAAGCCGGTCACAAGGACCGGCTTTTAAAGTTTGTTAGAAGCTATCACTAGCTTCTAGGCGCTCTAATTCGGACAATGTCCGAAAAAGGTATCGGTCCGCAACTTTCAATCTAAGATTTCAAGTTTTGAACCGATGAGATCGGCGGAATAGATGTCTAGTATATTAACTGAACTAATTGATTTTACTAGATAAAAATAATACGTATCATTCCTTAGGATGATGTACTTTTTCTTATCTTCCTAGATATATACAACCATCTGGTGAGAACCTAAAAAGATAGCTGTGAGCATCATACGGATAGTTTTAGTTGAAACTACCTAGTTCATGAAGACAGTGTGCATGCCTTTGATTTTTTCAACAGTGGTGCGCAGGTTATCTTGATTGTTGGCTTCGTTGAAAATGATCACCCAACGTGTAGCCAAGGCATCTAGGCGCGCGCCATGACGGTGCAGGTCAAGATATTGGTCTTGGAAGCTCTCTTTATGCATTTTTTCAATAATGGGCTGGAAGGCCTTGTTATTGAGATAGCCGATTTCCTTTGCCATAAAGGTGAGGTCTTTTTGAAAACCAAGGAAGATATCTTTAACACGGGTTTTCGCTGTTGGGCCGCTATCTGTATTGGCAAGTTTGCGCAAAATCAGTTCAAACTTCTGTTGTGCCTTTTTAAGCTGGACTGCCTTTGTTTTGATACGCTCAATATTATAAAGGGCGATGGCATATTTAAACAGGTTGTTCATGACCTCGGTTGTTGAGATATCTAGGGCTTTGGCTGCCATTTCAAACTGTTTTTGCGGTGGTGTTTGGGCGCGCAATTTATCCAGCTCTTCCTGATCGCTCGTGTCATGTTCTTTTGAAAGTAAATCATCAATGAGAATTTTAGCGACATGACGTTGATAATGTCCAAACAGCTTATTGCGCTCAGCGGCTAAATCCTTGTGATGGTACTGATCATAAAGACGCAAGGATTGGTCAACTAAAAACGGCGCATTATCGCCATTGCGATCAAGGGGGCGCTGAACAAAGGCAAGATATTGCCCAGATGTCAGCCCTGACAGGCCGGGAACAAGCTGGGGCAGGCGTGTTGGGTTTATATAACGGTCTTGATCGTTTCTTTCTTTATTCACCCATGAGTTTTCACCAGCTTTCATTTTTTGATGAGCACTCATATCTAAAACGATTTCACCATCACCACGGCGTGTCAAAATAAGCTGGGACAACAGCTCGCGTGTTTCATCAGAGATTTTGCTCTGGGCTTCAGCCATATCCAATGTCTGGCTTACCGCCTCGCGGATGGCTTGGAAGAAATCTTCACTTGTTTCAGTGGCCATGATAAGGGCGCCCTTTGTCCTTATAAGTTTGTTTCTATGTTTTTTTGTGGTGACTTAAGCCATCTCTTATTCAACCTATATATAAGAAACCAGAGTACCGCAAAAGCTTTGTGAAATAAAATGTGAAACAGACCTTTATATAAGGTGCCAATAATGTATAATGTGGCACTGCAGCATATCGTAAAGGAAGCGCAATGATGAGACCTGTTTTTAAACTCCTCTCTTTAGCCTTAGTGATGAGTGTCTTAAGTTCTGTCGGGCACAGCGCTGAGTTAAAAGTCACAGATGTGATTAAAGGCAAAGGGGCGCTTGCTGAGAAAGAAAAACAGGTTCGTGTGCATTACACAGGCTGGTTGATGAACGGAAATAAATTTGATTCCAGTAAAGACCGTGATCGTCCCTTTAGTTTCACATTGGGTGCACGCCAAGTCATTCCCGGTTGGGACCAAGGTGTACAAGGCATGCGCGTTGGCGGTTTGCGAGAACTGATCATCCCACCTGAAATGGCCTATGGCCCGCGCGGTGCTGGCGGTGTGATCCAACCCAATGCCACTTTGAAATTTGAAGTCGAACTTCTTGAGGTGATGGAACCACCGTTTAAAAATATCAATAATGAAGAAGTCAAAGCACTTTTAAAAGAAGGTGTGAAGATTGTTGATGTGCGCACCCCTGCGGAATGGAAAAAGACGGGTGTGATTCAAGGCAGTTTGCTGCTTCCCTTTAGAATGGCAAATGGGCAGATTAATCCGAAGTTCCCAGAAGATATGGCGCGAATCGCAGATAAAAAAGAGCGCGTCATGCTGATCTGTCGCACCGGAAACCGTACTCGCATGGCTTCTGAATTACTGGCGATGCGTTTTGGTTTTGAAAATGTCTATAATGTGCGCAATGGCATAACATATTGGTTGCGTGAAAAGAATCAGACCGTGGCCCCGCAAATGGATATGCTTAAAAGCACATGCTCACTGTGTTAAAAATAGTTAATTACACACAAGAATAAGAAAAATATTGATTTCTTAAATCTAATATGAGAAAAAGCGCTCACGAAAAAGGGCGCTCGCGCTTGGCTATTGGAGATCAAAAGCAATGTTTGAAGAATTAGAACCAACGGACATTATGTTAGTAGGTGGTGGATTGATCGGGCTGATTTTTGGCCTATTAGGGCAATCCAGCCGTTTCTGTTTCCGTCAAGCTGTTGCTGAGAGCTTTGAGAGCAAACGTGCAGGCCAATTGCGTGGCTGGTTAATCGCCACATTAATTGCGGTGGCAGGAACACAAGCCTTGTTGCCTGCTTTTGAGATTGATCTTGGCGAAAGTGCCTATTGGGTTGAAAGTCTGCCCATCTTTTCACTTGTGGCTGGTGGTATCATGTTTGGTATCGGGATGATGTTGGCGCGCGGTTGTGCGGGACGCCAAGTTGTTTTGGCAGCCACAGGTAACTTGCGCTCCCTTATTGTGATTATGACCATTGCCCTGACAGGCTATATGACCATGCGTGGTCTGTTTGCGCCTGTGCGCCAACAGATTGAAGGTTTATGGCAAATGCCGCTGGAGAACCCGGATGTGATCCAGTCATTGGCGGCGATGATTTCTTTTGATGCTGATGTTGTGCGCATTTGGGCTGTTGTTGTGGCTGCCCTTCTGGCACTCGTTCTTGTGTTGCGCAGTGTGATCTTGCGCGAAAACCTGTATCTGACTTTAGCCTCTGTCATTATTGGCTCAATCGTTGCGGGTGGCTGGTATGTCACGGGCGTCATTGGCTATGATGATTTTGAGCCACAGCGTCTTGAATCTCTGACATTTGTTGCCCCGGGCGGTAATGCCATGCAGTTCTTGATGATCTATACAGGTGCAACGGCTAACTTCGGTATTATGTTGATCGGCGGAGTGATTGCAGGCTCCTTTATTAGTGCTTTGACGCGCCGTGAGCTAAAACTACAAAGCTTCTCTCAGCCTAATGAAATGCTGCGCTACCTGTTGGGCGGGGCCTTGATGGGTTCTGGTGCGGTGATGGCAATTGGCTGTTCCATCGGGCAAGGCCTTTCAGGGATCAGCACACTTGGCTTTTCCTCTATCATTAGCCTTAGTGCAATTATTGTGGGTTCGCGCATCGGTCATGTGATCATGAAGCGACAAGAAAATGTGCAGGGTAATTTAGCTGCGGCTGAATAATTTTAGAATCCTTTTAAATACAGGTTTTCATCTTCGTTTATTTTAGGCATAGTTGCCTACAAATAGATAATAAACGGAGTAGAGAATATGTCTGAATCTGTAGAACAGACAACCCAAACCCTTATTGATTTTGTCGCCATGTATGGTTTGCAGGTCCTTGCTGCAATCATCATTTTAATTGTCGGTTTCTGGCTGGCAGGGTTTGCCAAACGCAAAAGCCACAAGCTTTTGATGAAAAGTCCCAATGCCGATGAAATGCTGGCAGGCTTTATTTCAGCCATCATTAAATATGTGGTCATGGCGGTCACGTTCTTGGCTGTTCTTAATAAGTTTGGCGTAGAAACCACAAGTCTCATTGCTGTCTTGGGTGCGGCGGGTCTGGCTATTGGTCTGGCCTTGCAAGGTACACTCAGCAATGTGGCAGCCGGTGTGATGCTTTTGTTCTTGCGTCCTTTCAAGGTTGGTCACTTTGTTGAAGTTGGCGGTCAGTCAGGTGTGATTAAAGGGGTGTCCTTATTCACCACAGAAATGGCGACAGGCGATAATGTGCAGATTATTATGCCCAATTCCCAAGTCTGGGGCAGTGCCATTAAAAACTTCAGCGCCCATGATACCCGTCGTGTAGATCTGGTCATGGGGATTTCCTATGAAGATGATATGGATCAGGCCATGGCAACCATTGAAGCGCTCGCCAAAGCCGATGATCGTATCAAACAAGACCCGGCCCCTGTTTTGGCTATTGGGGAGCTGGCAGATAGTTCTGTTAACATCACCGTGCGCCTTTGGGTGAATGCGTCTGATTACTGGGGCGTGCGTTGGGATATCACCAAGAAGGTTAAAGAAACCTTTGATGAAAAAGGTATTTCTATCCCCTATCCACAACAAGTGGTGCATCACGTTAAAGAGGGGTGATCACCGCTTTAAAAGCTCCAAAAGGAAAAAGGCCGCCTGTCGAGTAGCGGCCTTTTCTTATGTGTCGTTTTATGGGGAGTTGGGAGGACTAACGACGCATATTTTCCAAAATAAAGACGCGGATGGCGCTTGAAAGATTGCCTGTGCGTTCTTTGTCAATTTCTGTGATCATGGCGTTGAGCGAGAGGCCACGGTCTTCTGCTAAATCTTTCAGGGCATCCCAAAAAGCATTTTCCAAAGAGACGCTGGTGCCGTGACCGGAGATGGTCACTGATCTTTTCTTAAGCGATAGTTTTTCCGTCATGAGGGGTACAGTCATTCCGCGATTTTCCCAATACATATTAACGGCTTGTGCGCTTTGCGTCATCATTTGTGAAGATACCCTGAATTAATTTCAATCATTTCAGCCTGTGTTGGCTGTTTTGTTTTTCTATAAGCCTGAAACTAAGCCTTTCCTTAGGGCTAAACAAACGATAAGATTTCATCAATAAGATGAATTAAATTCATGTGATGTGATGGCTAGACAACTTCCCCCTCTTGCGCAATTGCGCTCTTTTGAAGCTGCTGCGCGCTTCTTAAGCTTTAAGAAAGCCGCGGAAAACTTGCATGTGACCCCGTCTGCGGTTTCCCATGCGGTGCAGTCTCTGGAGGATTATCTTGGCGTGAAACTGTTTCATCGCCTTGCCAGTGGCAAACGGCGCGATAAAGCACTTGTGTTAAGTGATGCAGGCCAAGTCCTGCTGCCGACCCTTATGCGCTCTTTTGATGAGATTGAAGAAGCCGTGGTCTCGGTGATGGCACAAGGCGCAGGCGATATTTTGACCATTGCGACCGCACCGATTTTTGCAAAATCATGGTTGATGCCGCGCTTGCATCGTTTTGTAAATCGCTATCCTGATGTGGATATACGGGTCAACTCAACGCTTAATCCCACCGATAGTCTTTATGGCGATTATGATGTGGGTTTGATGTATGGGCGGGGCAGTTGGCCCGGTCAGGTCGCTCAAATGCTGTTTCCAGAAACCATGGTGCCAGTTTGCTCTCCCGCCTTGATCCAGTATGAACAGGCCTTGGATAAACCCCAAGACCTGACCCATCACACGCTTATTCATAGTGAGGCACGATTAGTCACATGGTCCATGTGGTTGGAAAATGCAGGTGTGCGTGGGATTAATCCAGCTAAGGGTTTGCATTTTAACCGCGCGACCCTTGCAATTGATGCGGCGATTAATGGTTTGGGTGTTGCCTTGGAAGGTAAAACGGCTGTGCAGGACGAACTTGATCGTGGGCGCCTTATCATTCCGTTTGCAGCCCCCGACCTGCCCGACCAACATGATGGATATTACCTCAGCTACCCTGAGGGGCGTGGGGATGTGCCCAAGGTGGCGCTCTTTCGAAAATGGGTTTTAGAAGAAGCCATGCAAAAAGAGGGCGGCTGAGCCGCAAAACCGTCACTTTACCTATATGAGTAAATATGGATATGATCGGCTATATGTTCATTTAAGAGGTCTTATGACGTATCTTGGAAAACCCGATGGTGAGCCCGTGTCTTCACCCGAAGCTTCATCAGTTAGTCTGCCGGATTATCTGCGCGAGACCTATAGCTGGGCCTATCTCAACCCGAAAACCGTGCCGATTTTAAGCTCGGCCCCTGTGGTCTCGGCCATTTTATGGGGCAATGCGGGGCGCTTGATTAAACGCGCGACCATGGAGATTGAGGAGGGGCAAACGGTCCTTCAGGCCGCAGCCGTTTATGGATCATTTTCCACTCATCTCGCCCAAGCGGTTGGCGGGGCGGGGCATCTTGATGTGATTGACGTTGCCCCCATTCAGATTGAAACCGTGCAAAAACGCATTGAGAATTATCCCCAAGCTCATGCCTATCTTGGGGATGCCTCGCTCATTCAGGCAAAATCCTATGACACGGTGGTGTGTTTTTTCTTACTTCATGAAGTGCCGGAAAGTGTGAAGGGGAAAATTGTGAAGGCGTTATTGGCATCTGTTAAAAAAGGCGGCAAGGTGGTGTTTGTGGATTACCATAAACCAGCTGACCTTCACCCTTTAAAACCGATTATGAGCAAAGTCTTTGATTACTTAGAGCCTTTTGCAAAAGGGCTTTGGGAGAAGGAGATACAAGCCTATGGCGAGGCGAGCCTGAATGTAAAATGGTCAAAAGAAACCCTGTTTGGCGGGCTGTATCAAAAGGTTGTTGCCATCAAGTCTTAATCAGATGTTCCCACAACATCATGGCGGCAAAAAACAGCAAGAAGGCCCCTGTTGAGGCATTAACGGTTTTTTGTACCCGTGGGCGCGATAACCAGCCACGCACCGCATCGGCGGCAAAAGCCAGCGGGGCTTGCCATGTGACATTAAGGATCACCAGCACGAGGGACAGGATGATAAGCTGCCATGTGACCTGCCCTTTATCCGGGTCCACAAAGTTGGGCAAAAGGGCAAGAAACAGGATGATGACTTTGGGGTTAAGCAGATTGCAAATCATGGCATCAAACATGGCTTTTTTCCATGTGATGGTCGGCCCGTCGGCATCAAATTTTAATGTGGCACCACGAAAGCCCTGAATGCCAATCCATGCTAAATAAGCTGAACCTAAAATCGCCACTAACTTAAAGGCAATGGGGCTTGAGGCGATTAAGAAGGAAATGCCGAAAATCGCCAATAACGTATGACCAACAAGGCCAAGTTGGACCCCAAAAACAGTTGCAAGCCCCACATTACGCCCTGAATTTATGGCATAGCGCAGGATCAGCACCGTATCAGGCCCCGGTGAAAGCACAATGGCCCCGGCGGTTAGCGCGTAAGCTAACAGGGTGGCGCCCTCTACAATCATGTAGCGGCTTTTTCTTTAAGCCAGTTTGCCATAGCATCAACAGCTTCAAGCTGGTTTTCTTTCATGGTGCGCCCTGAAAGCACGCGTGGTTTAAGGTCATGATCGCCATCATCGGCCCAATGGAAATCAATAATGTCAGGCAGGCCATAGGTGACAACTTCATCCCACCAGCCAAAACTATCGCGCGCACCTTGGCAAATGAGCGTTGGGGTTTTGAGCTCCATAAGATGTTCGGTGCGCAAATATTCTTTTTCAGATTTACCAAGGGGATGGAAAGGATAACCTGTCACAAGCACGCCGCGCACGGGCGTTTCCTCGACCTCCAGTTCTTGGGCAACCATGGTTGCCATGCGCCCGCCAAGGGATTTACCACCGATAAACAGCTTGTCTGGACCGCCAAGATCCGCAATCACGTCACGCCAAGCATTAAGCAGTTTGGGTGTGCGATCAGGTGGGCGTTTTTTGCCCGTTTCACGGCGCTTTTGCATATAGGGAAATTCAAATCGCACCACGCGAATGCCATGTTCGCCCAGACCCTCAGCAACACGTTCCATGAATTTGCTATCCATATGAGCACCTGCCCCATGGGCATAGACAAAGGTGATGTCAGAATTTTCCGGTCCGCTATAAAGATAGTCCATGGCATTTTCCTTCTATATAAAGTATGAAGTTATATGGACTTAATTTTGAAGGTACGCAAGTCATGCTGAACGCCATTGATGCAATTAGAATTTTTTCTGGTGATTTTCAGGAAACGAAAACGTTTTTTGTAGAAGCCGTTGGTTTTGAAATCGGCTTTGAAGATGAAGGCGTTTGTGTATTTGATTTAGCAGGTACAAAATTGATTTTGGAAGAAGTCGATTTAAGTGAGCCAGAAGCTGCTGGTATGGTCGGGCGCTTCACAGGTGTTTCTTTTGCAACAGACGATATCAAGAGCACTTATAAAGAGCTGAGTGCAAAAGGCGTTCATTTTGAAGGTAAGCCAGAGACTGAAGAATGGGGGGGAGCTATGGCTCACTTTAAGGACCCTGCTGGCAATGTGTTCACCTTGGTGCAATATCCACCACAAAATTAAAGGGTAATCCGGTTGTCATCATTTGGTTTGATAAAGCGATCAGTTATAATTTCTGCTTTATTATCTATGATGTCGATACGCGCTTTAGCTGCGGACGAGCTGCCACGTCTTGTCACCATTGAGCAAATTCCCTATAGCTTTATGGATGAGAAGGGCAAGAAGGATGGGTATCAATATCTGATTGCCGATGCCATTTTGCGCCAAGCTGGATACAAGGCCAAAAGCAAAATGGTACCGTTAAAACGACTGGTTTATTCCCTTCAGGGCGGGGCTGCTGATTGTGGCCTATTGGCTGGCACGCCCTATGTTAAAGAACATTTTGCCATGATTGAGCCCGTGGGCATTAATTTGACCATTGGTGTAGTCCCGCGCAGAGATATCATCCTTACAGAGTATAAAGACCTGCATAAAATTAAAGTCGGTGTGGGTACGGGCGTGCGTGTGGATGATCGTTTTGATCATGACCCGTTAGTGACGAAAATGGAGACCAAAGACTATGCCAGTGGTGTCTTGGTTTTACAAAGAAGGCGCGTTGACGGGCTTGTCGGTGTGGTGGGAAGTATTAAATATAGCGCCCTTAAACAAGGACTGAACCCCGATGTGCTTTTTGGGGAACCTTTGGTTTTCTCACAGATGCCGATGATGTTGATCTGTGCAAAGAGTGTGGCGGATAAGCCTTTTGTTAAACGCTTAAAATCAGCATTGGTTAGCTTAAAAGCAAAAGGCGAAATACAGAAAATTCTAGATGGGTTTTATCAATCTGTACGCCCATAGAAATCTAAAGGTCCGAAAGTGGCGAGAAAAAAACGGCCAAGGCGTTAGTCTATGTGTGACTTGAGGGAGTGAACACATGCGTTTGTTTGACTGGATTTTATTATTAACCCTTTCCCTGCTGTGGGGCGGGTCTTTCTTTTTTACGGAAATCGCTTTGCGTGAAGTCACACCACTTGTCACCGTATGGGGGCGCGTGGGCTTGGCTGCTTTAATGTTATTGTTGATTTTGCGCATTAAAGCCATTGCGCTGCCCCGTGAAAAAGACCTTTGGCTGGCTTTTTTCGCCATGGGCTTGCTCAATAATGTCATTCCCTTTTGCCTGATTGTTTGGGGGCAAACTGAAATTACGGGATCATTGGCCTCTATTTTCAATGCAACAACACCATTATTTACCATCGTCCTTGCCCAGTTTTTGACCCGTGATGAGAAACTCAGTCTTGCAAAAGGGACAGGTCTTATTGTGGGGTTTATCGGGGTGATCGTCATGGTCGGGCTTGAGGCTTTAGAAGGCATGAGTGCGATGGTCTGGGCACAGCTTGCGATTTTGATGGCAGCACTGTCTTATGGGTTAGCTGCAATTTGGGGGCGACGTTTTAAGGGCGTTGATCCTATGGTGACGGCATGCGGACAAGTGACCTGTTCAAGCCTTGTGATGACGCCCATTGCCTTACTCTATGGCTTTCCCCAAGGGTATTTTATGCCCTCAGGCGATGTGGTGCTTGCCATTATTGCCATTGCGTTTTTATGTACCGTGTTGGCTTACATTTTGTATTTCAGAATTCTTGCCACCAGCGGGGCAACAAATTTAATGTTGGTCACCTTCCTTATTCCCATCAGTGCTATCGCGCTTGGCGGCCTGTTTTTAGACGAGCGACTGGAAACCCAACAAGTGATTGGCATGGGGCTAATCCTGTTTGGTCTGGTTATCATTGATGGCAGAATGTTGCGCAGCAATCTTTTTAAAACAAAGGCTTAGAGTTTTGCAATTTCAGCAAAAGAACCACGGGTCAGGTTTGATAAATCCTGTGGGGAAAGCTCAATTTCAAGACCGCGTTTGCCTGCGCTGACAAACATGGTGGCAAACTTTTTCGCAGAATGATCAATCAGGGTTCTAAGCTGTTTTTTCTGCCCCAAAGGACTGACCCCGCCGAGCACATAGCCCGTGGTGGATTGGACTTTCTTTGCCTCAGCCATGGTCGCCTTTTTCGCTTTTAAAGCTTTAGCAGCTTGTTTGAGGTCTAACATGCCAGCCACGGGAACAACGCAAACGCAGAGTTCATTTTTCTCAGTGGCAATGACCAATGTTTTAAAAACCTGTTCTAGGGATAAACCCAGTTTTTCAGCAGCCTCTTCTCCATAAGAATCTGCTTTTGAATCATGGTCATATTGATGTAGCTCAAAGACAATCTTTTTCTTTTTTGCCAAATTGATCGCTGGTGTCATGAAGATGGGGCCAGTTTTAAAATATTGAACATAAGAGAGGGTCTTATGTTTGAACAAATTCGAACCGAGTTCAAGGATCACGTATAATGAAAAAAATGATTTCCCTTTCACTTGCTGTTGGTGCTGTCATCGCTTTTACAAGCCCAGTGCTTGCCGATGGAGCAACTGTATTTGAAGACACATGCAGCGGTTGCCATGGTGAAAATGGCAAAGGTGCCGAAGGTATGAACGGTGTGCCAGATTTCACAAATGCACCTGCGATTTGGGCAAAAAGTGATGATGCGTTGACACAATCTGTCATCAAAGGGATTGAAAAACCGGGTGCAGAAGTGACCATGCCACCACGTGCTGGTGATGATGAGTTAACCGATGCACAGATCAAAGAAACGGTTGTTTATATGCGAAAGACGTTTGCTAAATAACGTTTTTAAAAGGTGTGTTCGCCATTTTGGGGGCACACCTTTTCTTTCTTTTAACTTGTACGTTTATTACGTGGTGATATATGCTCTAAAATAAATAATAAATACTGCACCAAGACAGTAGAACCGTGGGAATACCATAATGCGCCGGATGAAGAACATACTCCAGAAATTGGAGATAATTGCTTTACTGTTTGTTGTCGTGACGACCTTTACCATGTCGTCTGTGGCCCATGCCACACTGAGTTTTGATGAGTTTTATCAAAAGCACGGGGCGGTTATTATATTGATTGCACCGGGTAGCGGAAAAATTGTTGCAGCCAATGAGGCCGCGAGTCGTTTTTATGGCTATTCGCGCCAAGAGCTTGAATCCATGGGGATACAGGATATTAATGCCCTGACCCGAGAGGAAGTGGCACAAGAGCGCAAACGTGCAAAAGCTGAAAAGCGTAACTTCTTTATCTTTCGCCATAAATTAAAAGACGGCTCTATTAAGACTGTTGAGGTCCATTCCAACCCCTATAGTTATCAGGGTAAAGCTGTTCTTATTTCCATTATCCACGATATTTCTAAGCAGCGCGAAATTCAGGACGATCTCTGGCATTATCAAACCCAGCTAGAAAGTATGGTGGATCGCCAAACTAAAAAATTGATTGAAGCGCATCGCTCAACAGTGACCTATCTGGTCATTGGGATGCTCTTGTTACTCAGTTTAACCATCGCCCTTTTTATTGCCCTGAAAAAACACCGCCAAGCTAAAGAAGAAGCCGAGCAAGAACATATCAAGCTTGAAGAAATTATCTGGAGTACGCAGGTCGGTACTTGGGAATGGAATGTTTCAACCAACAAGGTCCATATTAATGAGCGTTTTGCCAGTATGTTGGGATATACCCCTGACGAGCTGGAACCGATTAATATTAGCACATGGACGCAAAATACTCACCCTCAAGACCTTGTTGCAGCCCAAGCACTCATTGAGGAAACATTTGAGAAAAAACGTGATCATTACGAAACGGAATTTCGTATGATTTGTAAGGATGGCTCTTACATCTGGGTGGCTTCAAAAGGCAATGTGGTGGAATGGGCAGAAGACGGCAAGCCCTTGCGCATGTCGGGCACCCATACAGACATTACCAATAAGAAAAATCTCGAAACCGATTTGATGGCGGCGACAAAAGTGGCTGAAGAAGCCAACTTGGCCAAGAGCGAGTTTTTAGCCACCATGAGCCATGAATTGCGCACTCCAATGGTGGGCATTCGCGGTGTATTGGAATTACTGCGTGAAAACCAAGTTGTGTTGAAGGAAGAAGAAGGTCTATTGGAAAACCTTGATGAGTCTTCGCGCACTTTAATGGCTTTATTAGATGATATTCTTGATCTTTCAAAGATTGAGGCTGGGCAGCTTCACTTGGATGTTCATGCATGGGAGCCTGCCAAGATTATTGAGAGCATTGTGCATCTTTTTGGCCCCAGTGCTTCGAAAAAAGATATCGAGTTAACCAGTAATGCACGAGACTTTGTTGATTATTGGTGTCAAACCGATGATATCCGCCTGCGCCAGATCGTTTCAAATTTGGTGAGTAATGCGGTTAAATTTACCCAGGAAGGCTCCGTTTATGTTTCCATGCGGGTGGAAAAAGGGGAACAGGCAGATACACTTGTCATCGCGGTTAGAGATAGTGGGATCGGTATTGCGCAGAAAAAACTGAAAAGTATTTTCAATCGCTTTCAACAGGCAGATCAGAGCACAACCAAAGAATATGGTGGAACCGGCCTTGGTTTGGCAATTTCTCATGAGCTCAGTGACATGATGGGCGGGACCCTAAGTGTGGAAAGTGAGCTTAATCACGGCTCAACCTTTAAACTCAGTTTACCCGTTCATCCTTGCAAAAAGCCTGAAGCGTTATCCGTTACAAGCCATGATTTACCTGATTTGAAAATTTTGATGGCTGAAGATAATCTGATTAATCAGAAGGTCGTCACTTCTATGTTAATGCGCCATGGGCATCATATTGTGCTGGCCAATAATGGCGTTGAGGCAGTGCAAAAGGCACAAGAAGACGAGTTCGATCTTATTTTGATGGATATTCAGATGCCTCAAATGGATGGCATGGAAGCCACAGCTGAAATCCGTAAATCTGCAGGGCCAAATGCAGGTAAACCCATTATTGCCTTTACCGCAGATGCCATTAAAGAACACCGCCCCCAATTCATGGAGGCAGGTATTGATGCCATTGTCATTAAACCGGTTAAGTTTGAAACCCTGTTTGATGAAATGGCAAAGCTTTTGAAATAGAGAGAATGATGCGCATAAAAAAAGGGCCTTGAAAGACATGTAAATTGTCTTCAAGGCCCTTTTTAGTTCTATGCTAAGCGTTGATTACTCAGCAGGTACTGTTGGCATTTTCAGGCCCGCGATGTCTTGCATCATGCGGATTACCTGCGCGCTGTAGCCCGCTTCGTTATCATACCATACGTAAAGAACCAGACGGTTGCCATCAACGATGGTCGCTTGAGAGTCAACCACACCTGCGTGAACGTTACCCACAAGGTCAGTAGATACCGCTTCAGTAGAAGCTGTGTAATCGATCTGGTCTTGCAAAGATGAGTTGAGAGAAACATCACGCAAGAAAGCGTTCATTTCTTCAACAGTGGTGTCTTTTTTCAGGTTCAGGTTCAAAATCGCCATGGAAACGTTTGGCGTTGGGACGCGAACGGCGTTACCTGTCAATTTGCCCTTCATTTCAGGCAGACATTTGGCAACCGCACTTGCCGCACCCGTAGATGTCAGAACCATGTTCATGGCAGCTGCGCGACCACGACGATCACCTTTATGGTAGTTATCAATCAGGTTTTGGTCGTTGGTGTAAGCGTGGATTGTTTCAACGTGACCGTTTTCAACACCATACTCGTCGTTGATGACTTTCAAAACAGGTGTAATGGCGTTTGTTGTACAAGACGCTGCAGACAAGATTGTGTCAGACGCATCAATGTCATCATTGTTTACACCATAAACGATGTTTTTGATGTTGCCTTTACCCGGTGCTGTCAGCAGTGCTTTAGATGCACCGTTACAAGCCACGTGTTGACCAAGGCCTTCTTCATCGCGCCACATGCCTGTGTTATCCACAACCAGCGCATTTTTGATGCCGTATTCTGTGTAGTCCACATCTGCAGGTGAGTTTGCGTAGATCACTTTGATGTACACACCATTGGCGATGATGGCGCTTTCTTCTTCGTTCACATCGATGGAACCATTGAAGGGACCATGAACAGAATCGCGACGCAGCAGGCTTGCACGTTTTTGCAGATCACCATCTTTGCCGCCACGAACAACGATAGCACGCAGACGCATTTTGTTACCTGCACCCACACGTTCGATCATCATGCGTGCAAGTAAGCGACCGATACGACCAAAACCGTAAAGAACAACGTCTTGTGGCTCATCCAGTGCGGTGCCTTTACCTGTGTTAATGCTTGCCAGTTGCTCAGAAAGGAAGGCCGCAGCATCTGTGCCGTTTTTAGCAAATTCATAGTTGAGTTTACCAATGTCGATGCGTGATGGAGCCAAATCCATCTTAACCATGACTTTCAACAGCTCAAGGCTTTTGGTTACATCCAGATATTCCCCAACCATTTGGTTGGAGTAACGGTGTGCTTTGAGAATATCGATTGTGTTGTGGTTTTGGATACGACGACCAAAGATGCGGATTGTTACGCCGTTATCACGGTACAACTTACCAACCAACGGAATCATCTGTTCAGCGGCACTTTGCTGTTCTTTCCAGTTATCAAAGTGCTTAGCGCTTGAATCAGTCATGCTCATATTCTCCTTAAGTCATAAAATGCATGGCAAGAAAACCACACCTAAGGCCAGCTGAACCTGAACGGATCCAACGTCCTATGGATGGCCCCCAAATTTGGAGCCGAACATAGCCAAACTGGCGCCAAAAAGAAAGGATAAACTGCGCTTATATAAAGAAGAGAAAGAAATGGCGACCCCGAGAGGATTCGAACCTCCGACACCAGGATTAGGAATCCTGTGCTCTATCCTGCTGAGCTACGGGGTCGCAGGGGGGCGAAGGTAGCAATCTTGCGGGAAAATGCAAGAGTGGGATTGTGCAAATTAAGGGGTGTCCCCGAGGGCGGCGGGGACTTGTTAGGAGCAAAAGGCAAAGCCTTTATCAATGACGCGCAAATGCGCCCATGCCTTCAGGCCCAAAGATGATGGTTGTGTATTTATCTTTATGGTTGCCTTGTTCCATACCCGGTGAGCCAATGGGCATGCCCGGCACAGATAGGCCTTTGGCACCTTTTGGGCGTTCTTTGATTAGGCGCTTGATATCATCGGCGGGCACGTGGCCTTCAATGACATAGCCGTCAATCAGGGCGGTATGGCACGATTCTAATTGTTGGGGGACACCGAGTTGACGTTTAACCGCTTCCATGTCATCGCGTTTAATCTCGCTCACATCAAAGCCGTTTTCACGCAGATGTTCACTCCATGCCGTACAGCAGCTGCAATAGGGTGATTTAAAAACTTTAATCTCTGCGCCTTGGCCCGCATGAGAGGGTGCGCTGAATAGCAAGAGGGCAAGTAGGGAGAAGATTTTAAAATACGTCATGGCAGTGTCCTTTTATTCGATTGCACCATTTAGCCTTATAAATAAGACCCAAATGTGTCTTTCCAGTTGGTGGAAGGCTAAAAAAGGCGATATAAGATTTTCATGATTACCATTAGACCCGTGATTTTGGCTGGTGGTGAAGGCTCGCGTCTGCATCCTTTATCCAGCCCGAAAAAGCCCAAACAGTTTCTCTCCCTACTGGAAGATGATAGCCCCTTTCAAGATACGTTAGAGCGTGTCAGCGGGCCTGAATTTCTGCCCCCGTTGATTATTGCCGGGCAGTCCTTGGAAGACGTGGTTAAAGATCAATGTGATGAAATCGCACTTGATTATGAAGAACTGCTGTTAGAGGTGGATCGCAAAAATACAGCCGCTGCCTGTTTGGTTGCAGCCCTGTGGGCCAAAGGGCGCGGTGAAAATTTCCCGCTTCTCATCTGTCCTAGTGATCATTTTATTGCGGATCAATCTGCCTTTATGCGCGCCGTGCGAGATGCCAGCCAAACGGCTGAAGAAGGTTATATGGTTACCTTTGGCGTGGTTGCAGATCGCCCAGAAACTCAATATGGCTATATTGAAGTGGGCCAACGTCTTGATGCAGGTTATAGCGGGCATTGTGTGGAACGTTTTGTTGAAAAGCCAGACCTAGCAACGGTACAAGAGCTTTTAAATGCAGGGCGTTATGTGTGGAATGCCGGCATCTTTTGCTGCACACCTGATATGCTTATCAGCGAGATGGAAAAACATAGCCCAGACCATCTTGCCCCGTGCCGCCAAGCCATCAGCACAGGGCCTATCTTGAGCTATCCAGATTGCCCGACGACCTCACTGGATGTTGCGGTGATGGAAAAAAGTAATCGTGTGGCGGTGGTCTCTTTACTTAGCGCATGGTCCGACCTTGGCACATGGCCGGGCTTGTGGAAGGCGTTAAGCTTAGTCTGAGACGGCCTTGAAGGCTTGCGTTGCATTGATCAAGGCTGCGCGAATACCTGATTCAAGGGCGGAATGGCCCGCATCGGGGATGACGATATATTGCGCTTTTGCCCAAGCTTGTGAAAGATGTTCTGCTGTCACAGGCGGGCAGACAGTATCATAGCGCCCTTGCACAATAATGCAGGGTAGATGGGTGATGCGGTGAAGGTTGTTGAGCAGGTAATCTTCTTCCATAAAAAACTGATGCTTGAAATAATGCGCTTCCAGTCGCGCAAGGCACAGGGTGCTGACAGGGTCGGGGTTAGAGCTGCCATGATAGGGCAACAGCGTGGCACAAGCTTCCTCATAGGAAGACCAGGCATGGGCGGCGGGTAAATGAATATCAGGATCAGGATGGTTGAGCCTGCGGATATAATTATTAAGCAGGTCGCGACGTTCTTCAAGGGGAAGAAAGCTTGAAAAGGCGCGCGCGGCTTCGGGTTGGAAGGTGCCCATACGGTTGAGGAACCAGTCACATTCATAAGGCTGGCCCATGAAAATACCGCGCAGGATAAAACCGCGACACCGCTTTGGATGGGCAACGCCATAGGCCAGTGCCAAGGTGCTGCCCCATGAGCCACCAAAGATAAACCAGCGTTCAATCTCTAACAGGGTGCGCAATTGTTCTAAATCATCAATAAGATGGTCTGTGGTGTTGTTTTCAATAGCAGCTGTCGGGGTGGAACGCCCACAGCCGCGTTGATCCATCAAGATGATGCGATAATGCTTGGGATCAAAAAAACGTCGATGAATGGAAGAACAGCCCGCACCGGGCCCGCCATGTAAAAAGATTAGGGCCACCCCTTGGGGATTGCCGCATTCCTCCCAATAGACATGATGACCATCCCCCACATCTAGCATGCCGGATTGATTTGGTGTGATGGCTGGGAAAAGGTCTGATCCGCGGGTAAAGGGCATGGGATTATTCTTTGATCACTTCGATTTGGTTGGGGTGTTGCGGGGCTATCATAGGGCCATTTTGAAAAAAGACCCAGCCGCGAATGCGAAGGCGGTGTCCTTTTAATGTAGGAAGGTCAAATCCAAATGCACGAAATTTTTTTAAAGAGACTTTATCAATTTTGATGGTGAAGTCATCGCGCCAGTTACTGCCAAAATTAAGATATGTTTTGCCCTTAATTTCTGCCACATCAACAACCATACCTTCAATAATGCCAAATTGATCTATTTTGATATCGTCTTTTAAAGCTGATTGAGATATGGGTGTTTCAAGCAGGTAGAGATCGCGAATAAGGGCGTGTTCGCCGGGGTAGGGAAATGGTGTGGCATGGCCTTGGCGCACGAGCTCACCTTGAATCCATCGCCCATCCTTTAAATAGACATGGGCTGCTTTGCGCCCATAACGGTCCGGCTTGTTTGAGACAAGCTGCACCTTGATACGCATACCTTTTTGAACGAGCTTTTCAAGGGCGGTTGTGTCAGCCTCATAAAGCAATCCGGCAAGGCGGATGGGGCCTGTTTTTTTTAAGCGCATTTCAAAAGGTGGGGTAAGGCTAAGAACCTCATCATAAAAAGTTTCTGTGCAATCCCCCTTGACCGAGGCCATGAGAAGCCCCACAAAAACAACAAGGAATAATTTATGCTGAATGATCGATATGAACCGTTTCACTTTATTTGCCATTATGATCACGCTCGGGCTCTTGCTTGTTTTGGGGCAGATGGGTCGTATGGGTTTGTTGGATTAATCATACGAAAGAAGATGACATGAGCAACGCATACACACAATTGGAAAAGAAATTCAAACGTATCCATGTTTTAGGTGATGCGGCAGGTATGCTGCATTGGGATATGGCCTCCATGATGCCTAAAGGCGGGGCAGAAGCACGTGCAGAACAGCTTGCATTAATGGCGACCATGGGCCACGGGCTGATGGTGGAAAGTGAAATGGCAGACCTGCTTGATCAGGCCGAAGAAGAAACAGGCTTAAACGTATGGCAAAGCGCAAACCTTCGTGAAATGCGCCGCTCTCATACCCATGCCACGGCCTTGGATGAAGACTTGGTTGAGGCCATGTCGCGCGCGACTTCATCTTGTGAGCAGTTATGGCGCCAAGCCCGCCCGGAAGGGGATTTTAAAAAGATTGTTCCAGCCCTGAAAGAAGTGTTGAACCTGAGCCGCCAAAAGGCTAAGGCCAAATCTGAAAAGCTGTCTTGCTCGCTTTATGATGCGTTGCTTGATCAATATGAGCCTGAGGGAAAAGCTGCTGAGATTGATCCTATCTTCACGCGCCTAGAAGGATTCTTGCCAAGCTTTTTGCAAGAGGTTTTGGAAAAACAGCAAGACAAGAGTTTTAAAAAACCCGCAGGCCCCTTTGCCCTTGAAAAGCAGGAAGCCTTGGGCAAAAAATTTATGGCAGCGCTGGGCTTTGATTTTGATCATGGGCGCCTTGATGTGAGCCTGCATCCGTTTTGTGGAGGCATCCCTGATGATGTGCGTTTGACCACGCGTTATGATGAGGCTGATTTCACCTCTGCCTTGATGGGGGTGCTGCATGAAACCGGACATGCGCTATATGAGCGCGCTTTACCCAAAGAATGGCGCAACCAGCCCGTAGGCACCGCGCGCGGCATGAGCATTCATGAAAGCCAGTCTTTATTGGTGGAGATGCAGGTTTGTCGCTCTGATGCGTTTTTGACTTATGCATTACCTCATATGAAAGAGGCTTTTGCGGGTGCGGGGCCTGAATGGTCTTTGGATAATTTCACCAATCTTTATCGTGAAGTTAAAGCCGATTATATCCGCGTGGATGCCGATGAGGTGACTTACCCCGCCCATGTGATTTTGCGCTACAAGCTGGAGCGTGCCTTGATTGAAGGCGATATGGAAGTTGAAGACATCCCCCATAGCTGGAATGAGATGATGCAAAAAATGCTCGGCATCACCCCGCCAAGTGATCGCGAAGGCTGCCTGCAAGATGTGCATTGGTATGATGGGACATGGGGATATTTCCCAACCTATACCTTGGGCGCAATGAGTGCGGCCCAGTTATTTGAGAGCGCATTAAAAGCCTTACCAAGCCTGGATGAGGAAATTGCCAAGGGTGAGTTTGGCAGTCTATTTCAGTGGCTAAATTCAAATGTACATGGCCATGGCTCGCTACATTCAAGTAAAGAGCTGATGATCAAGGCAACGGGAAAAGCGCTTGATCCCGAGGTATTTATCAACCATCTTAAAAAGAGATATTCTTAAAAAAATACAGGGGCTCTTGATGCATAAAAGGATCGTTGAAAAAAGCTTGAAAACACTGGATGTGGATCGGGCGAATTATTTTAATGATGTGGTGGGATATCTGGAAGAACTGCCTGCAACGCAAGAGTTCCCCAATCTGGTCTATCTCTCTTTAAAAGATATCCTCGATATCGCCCCGACTTATATTGAGAAAAAAGCCTTTGCCCTTTTATTGTTAAAATTTGTGAAGCACCACCAGCGTGAGCTGCAAAAGATCATTTATGATAAAGAATATCTCTATGACGAAAATGTGCTGCGCAAGGTTACAGGCCAGTTAATAGAGGCCATTGTGGATCAGACCATTCAGGGTTATGAAGAAGGCCATATTGAGACGGGTGAACCTGTGGTGCAGAAGTTCAGCTATCCTTATCGTGCGATGGATTTGGTTGATCCCGATGATGAAGAAGCTTATGAGCAAGCGCTGGAAGAAGACCGCCTGCGCCAAGCCACATATACAGGGCCCGATAGACGACGCAGTTAAGTCATAAAAATAAGTTTACCTGAGGCTCACAAGAGTTCTATAGTGAATAGAACAACTGAATTTTTAGCCAAGTAGGCCCGCATGGACATTATGGACACCTTACGTTACGACCGTTGGATTGAGGACGCATTGAAAAGTGTGGTTCGCAAGGCGCTGAACTATTGCCAAGAGCATGGTTTGCCCGGTGAACATCATTTTTACATTACATTTGCAACAGACCATCCTGATGTGACCATCCCGGACAGTTTGCGTGAGCAGTATCCAGAAGAGATCACCATTGTGATTGAACATGAGTTCTGGGACCTTGAAGTCACAAATGAGTATTTTGCGGTTGTGCTGAGCTTCAGTGAAGAAAAAACACCGATCCATGTGCCGTTTGAGGCGGTGACAGGTTTTGCTGATCCAAGCGTAAAATTCGGTCTTCAGTTTAAAATGGAAACTGTGGAAGATCATGACGAGAGTGATGAGCTTCTTGAAGAGAGCGAACCTGTTTTGGAAGAAGTTTCAAAAGACAGTGATGATGAGAATAAAGATAACGTCATTGCGCTTGATGCTTTTCGCAAAAAATAATTCCTTCAAGGGCTGAAGTTCATTCAGCCCTTTTTTGTTTCACAGACCTAAGATGAGAAGAAAAAGATGAGCGACAACGTTTATCATGACATGTTCCCTGTTGGGGAAGATACGACCCAATACCGCAAACTGACTTCAGATCACGTTTCCACCATTGAAGTGGATGGTCGTGAAGTGTTGAAAGTCGATCCCGAAGCGATCCGCCTTTTAACTAAAGAAGCTTTTAAAGAGATTTCCCATAAATTGCGCCCCGCCCATATGGAGCAGGTTGCAAACATTTTGGATGATCCAGAAGCCTCTGATAACGACCGTTTCGTTGCGCTGGAAATGATCAAAAACGCAACGACAGCAGCCGATGGTATCTTGCCGTTATGTCAGGATACAGGTACAGCCATTGTTATGGGTAAACGCGGTAAATACTGCTGGGTTGATGGTCAGGATGAAGAAGCCATTTCACGCGGTGTTTCTGAAGCTTATTCAGAGCTGAACTTGCGTTATTCTCAGGTTTCCCCAGTTGATATGTATGAAGAAGTCAACACGGGCAACAACCTGCCAGCACAGATCGACCTTTATGCTACTGAAGGCAATGCTTATAAATTTATGTTTATGGCAAAAGGCGGCGGCTCAGCCAACAAGACTTTCTTGTACCAGCAGACCAAAGCTCTGTTGAACCCGAAATCCTTGATGGCGTTCTTGGATGAAAAAATTCGCACATTGGGAACAGCGGCTTGCCCACCTTATCACCTTGCCATCACCATTGGCGGTACATCGGCTGAAACCAACTTGAAAACAACCAAGCTGGCCTCTGCAAAATACCTTGATAACCTGCCGACAAAAGGTGGCGATAAAGGTCAGGCTTTTCGCGATGTGGAATTTGAACAAGAAGTTCTTAAATTCACACAGGAAATGGGCATGGGTGCACAGTTTGGCGGGAAATACTTCTGCCATGATATTCGTGTGATCCGCCTGCCACGCCACGGCGCAAGCTGTCCGGTTTCTATTGGTGTATCTTGTTCAGCCGATCGCCAGCTGTTTGCAAAAATCAACAAAGACGGTGTTTTCATTGAACAGCTTTGTGACAGCCCGTCTGATTTCTTGCCAGAAGCAAGTGCAGAAGGTGTTGAAGAAGTTGCCATTGATCTCAACCAGCCGATGGATGAGATTCGCAAGACCTTGTCACAATATCCGGTTAAAACCCGCGTGAAGATGACAGGTACCATGATTGTGGCGCGCGATATTGCGCATGCGAAACTCAAAGAACTGCTCGATAACGGGCAAGAACTACCGCAATATTTCAAAGATCATCCGGTTTATTATGCAGGTCCTGCCAAGACACCTGAAGGCTATGCCTCAGGCTCATTTGGCCCGACAACAGCTGGACGTATGGATGCTTATGTTGATCTCTTCCAAGCCAATGGCGGCTCCATGTTGATGGTGGCAAAAGGCAACCGTTCCAAAGCGGTGACGGATGCTTGTCATAAATATGGCGGCTTCTACCTTGGCTCCATCGGTGGTGTGGCAGCTGAGCTGACCAAACAATCGATCAAGAAGATGGAATGTCTGGAATATCCAGAACTGGGTATGGAAGCCATCTGGAAAATTGAAGTAGAAGACTTCCCTGCTTTCATCATTGTTGATGATAAAGGTAACGATTTCTTCAAAGAATTCGTCTGATAAAATTAAGACGAACTAAATAAAAGCCCCATATCGATCGTGATATGGGGCTTTTTTTGTTCTTTATTGATCCGGCTATTAGTCGCCGACAATACCGTCAAACAATGCTGTTGAGAGATAACGCTCTGCAAAGCTTGGTAGGATAACCACAATGTTTTTGCCTGCCATGTCATCGCGTTGACCAAGTTCAATGGCCGCAGCAAGGGCAGCGCCTGATGAAATACCAACCGGAACACCATCTGTGCTGGCGACTTGGCGTGACGTGTTAAAAGCGGTCTCATTACCGATTTTTAAAACTTCATCAATAAGACCTGTATTAAGGATATCAGGAATGAAACCTGCACCAATGCCTTGAATTTTGTGCGGGCCCGGGACACCGCCTGAAAGCACAGGGCTGTCTTCTGGCTCAACTGCAATCAGTTTGATATCCGGGTTTTTGTCTTTAAGCGCTGCGCCTGCACCCGTGATGGTGCCGCCTGTACCAACACCAGCAACCAAGGCATCAACATTGCCGCCCGTATCTGTCCAAATTTCATGAGCCGTTGTGCGGGTATGGACTTTAGGGTTGGCTTCGTTTTTAAACTGTTGTGGCATGAAGGCGTCTGGCAATTCATTGACCAGTTCTTCAGCACGTGCAATAGCACCGGACATGCCTTTTGCAGCAGGTGTCAGTTCCAGTTCAGCACCCAGCAGGGCAAGCATTTTGCGACGTTCTTTAGACATGCTTTCCGGCATGGTCAGGATCAAGCGATACCCGCGCGAAGCTGCAACAAAAGCTAACGCAATCCCGGTGTTACCCGATGTGGGCTCAACCAAAACTGTACCTTCTTTGATGACGCCGGCTTCTTCAGCGGCTTCAATCATGGCAAAACCGATACGGTCTTTAACAGAGGCCAGTGGGTTGAAGAATTCACATTTGCCAAGAATATTGGCTTTTACGTTATTGGCCTTTGCCAGACCAGAGAGGTTCACCAGTGGGGTTGCACCGATGGTATCGATGATACTGTCATAGATTTTACCGCGAGTAGGGGCATCGGATGTAAATTGTTCAGACATTATGACTCTCTTTGTACGTCGTTACTTTGTTAAACTGCTAAGTTTTTTCTATTTAAATGTATGGGGTGCGCAGCACGGCATGTCAATGTAAAATCAACACCTCAATTGAAGGTATTATAAATATTCTACATCATAAACAGGTAGTTGTGCACTAGATGGTGAAGTCGAGATTTTGTCGGCCTTCGCTGACAAGGCCAGCCTGATTGGCGCGCGTACAAAGATCGTCGATACTAACTTCATCAAGCTGTAACATCAAGGTTTCCTGCATTTCCATCCACACAGGGCGCACAACCTTGTGGCCCAGTTCTGATCCTGCTGGATCATTAAGCGGATCCTCGGCTGTTTCCATTTTGCGAACGATTCGCACAATCTCACCAACCGTGATGCGGCGACGCTCGCGTGCAAGACGGTATCCACCGCGTGGGCCACGCACCCCAACAAGGATGCCTTCGCGCACCAATTGTTGCAGGCCCTGTTCAAGATAGCGACGCGGGATGCCTTGGCGGCGTGTAATCTCACGGCTTTGAACAGGTTGACCACCACTATGATAAGCGATGTCGAGGACGGCTTCGATTGCAAAAAGCATCTTTTTTGATAATCGTAACATAACTAATTCTTCCGCAAAGTTGTTTGCTATTATTGTTTATTCAGGCCAGTGGAGCCAAAGCCGCCACTGCCACGTTCTGTATCAGGTAAGGTATCAGTCTTGACCCATGAAATGGTGGTCACCGGGGCCACAACCATTTGGGCGATCCGCATGGCGCGCTCAATCACAAAAGGCTCCTCCCCCAGATTGACAAGAATGACACCCACTTCACCACGGTAATCTGCATCAATGGTGCCCGGTGCGTTGGCAACCGTCACCCCATGTTTGGCTGCAAGGCCAGAGCGTGGGCGCACTTGGGCCTCATAGCCAACGGGCAAAGCAATGCTCAATCCTGTTGGGACAATGGCGCGTTTGCCGGGTTCTAGTGTGAGTGTGCCCTCAATCGCGGCCATCAAATCCATACCTGCGGCATGTTCTGTGGCGTAATGGGGAAGGTCCATATCTGCCCCGTGGGGAAGTTGGACAACACTTACATCGACTGCCTTACTCATGTTCTTGATCTTCTTTCATATGGTCTGCAATTTTTTGGGCTAAACGGTCGGCTACCTCTGATTTACACAAACGTGGCCAGTCCTCGCATTGATTTTTCGCAATTAAATGGACAGTATTTTCATTTCCACCAAATGTTCCTGTAGAAGGCGACACATCATTGGCGACAATCCAGTCACAATTTTTGCGCTCTCTCTTTGCGGTGGCATGTTCAATTACTTTTTCTGTTTCCGCAGCAAAACCCACCACAAGGCTTGGGCGTTTGTCTTTATGCTGGGAAAGGGTAGCTAAAATATCAGGGTTTTCAGCCAGCTTCAGGTCCGGCATTTGGCCTGAGCCATCTTTTTTTAGTTTTTGATCTGCTTCAATATCAACGCGCCAGTCTGCAACGGCTGCTGCGCAAACGGCGATATCAGCTGGCAGAGCATTTTCACAAGCTTGAAGCATATCACGTGCTGATTCGATCTTGATGAGGTCAACCCCATTGGGGGCAGGCTCTTGTGTTGGCCCACTGACCAGTGTGACGTCACAGCCAAGCTTGGCAAGGCTTGCCGCAATGGCATGGCCCTGTTTGCCTGAGGAACGGTTTGCGATATAGCGCACCGGGTCAATAGGCTCATGGGTGGGGCCAGAGGTCACAATGGCTTTTTTACCCGTAAGGGGCCCACTGCCTGTCAGGCGTTTTTTAACGGCGCCAACAATATCAAGCGGGTCAACCATGCGACCAAGGCCAAATTCACCACAGGCCATATCCCCTTCATCAGGGCCAATCATCTCAACGCCACGCGCAAGTAATGTTTCCACATTGGCTTGAGTGGCATCATGTTCCCACATACGCACATTCATGGCAGGTGCCATCATCACGGGCTTGTCAGTTGCAAGTAGTGTGGTGGTGGCAAGATCATCTGCCAGACCATGGGCCGCCTTTGCCATGGTGTTCGCCGTTGCAGGGGCAACAACCACAAGGTCCGCACTGCGCGACAATTGGATATGACCCATTTCAGATTCATCATCCAGATCAAACAGGTCTTCATAGACTTTATCACCACTGACAGCGCCAAGGGCGAGCGGGGTGACAAACTCTTTTGCAGACTTTGTGAGAATACATCTCACCTCAATTTCCTGTTCACGCAGGCGGCGAACAAGCTCGGGTGTTTTATAGGCAGCGATGCCACCTGTGATGATTAAGAGTATTCTTTTCTTCTTATACACGATGAGTTCCTGAGCGAATTACGCAAGAAAATTGTACATAACCTAACGACCTGCGTATTTAAGCGCAAGCAAATATATAGGTTGATTCAATAAAAAAGGCTAAATAACTGATATATATAAACCTGTGTTTAATTCTCAGTTTAAAAATGGGCGCTTAAGCCCCCATCTACGGTAATGACTTGCCCTGTTATGTAGGATGAGGCCTTGGAAGCGAGAAAAACACAGGTGCCGGCGATCTCTTCAGGATGGCCCCAACGCTGGATTGAGCACCGATTCTCTAAAAACTGCTTAACTTCGGCATTTTCGACCATGGGCTGATTGGCTTCTGTGGCAAAATAGCCAGGGGCAATGGCGTTAACCGTAATGCCACGGGGGCCGAGTTCTGCGGCAAGGGCGCGGGTCAATCCGGTGAGCCCGGCTTTGGATGCGGTATAAATCGCATCATTACTACGCGCAATATCACCTGCAATAGACGTCACATTTATAATACGCCCGCCTTGGCCCATAAGGGCAGCTGCTTTTCTAGAAAGCTCAAACGGGGCGACCAGATTGCTGTTGAGCAGGCTGTTAACATCCTCAAGGCTGAATTCATCTATCGTGCGGCGATCGCGCAGGCCCACATTATTGACTAAAATATCAAGGGGCCCAAGCTGACCAAGGGCCAGTTCAATATGTTTTGGGTTTGAAACATCAAAGGCCACCACATGGGCATTGGGGATACCTTCGGTTTTTTCCATTAACACATCTTTGGAGCGCCCATTAAAAAAGACTTCACAGCCCGCTTCACAAAGCGCTTTTGCCATTTCAAAGCCAAGGCCGCGTGTGGCCCCGGTTACAAGGGCGGTTTTTCCGCTGAGGTCAAAAAGATGTGACATAGTGAAAACTCCGTCGTCTATGCTTAACCGAAATATTCAAAACCCAAAGCTGCGGCTAATCCTGTGGCAATGACCCAACCGATCCAGCCAAAGCTCACCCCATTGGGGCTTTTGCGTTTCTTACCTGTATCCAGCTTAAGCCCGTTTTTGCCGATATCTTCCAATGTTTCTTCAATATTGGCAACAATGCGTGGCAGGCGCAGCAGGGTATCGCGGGTCTCTTCAGCCACGGCCTTGACCTTGGCTTGAGGCCCTAGATTTTCACGCATCCAGCTTTCAATAAACGGTTCAGCCAAGAACCACATGTTAACGTTCGGGTTCAGGTTACGCCCGACCCCTTCAGCAATGAGCATGGTTTTTTGGAGCTGAATGAGTTGTGGCTGGGTTTCCATAGAGAAATATTCCGTGACCTCAAATAATTGAGCGAGCAGACGGGCCATGGAAATTTCATTTTGCGGCAAGCCCATGATGGGCTCGGCAATGGAGCGTGCAGCTTGAGTAAAGAGTTCTTCAGACTCACTCATAGGCACCCATCCGGCTTCAAAATGCACCCGCGCGCATTTCTTATAATCACGGGTGATAAATGAAAGTAGAAGTTCCCCAAGGTGGCGCTGGGTTGTGTGATCCAAGCGCCCTGTAATGCCAAAGTCAACGGCAGCCAGTGTACCATCATCAAGCACAAACATATTGCCCGGATGGAGGTCGGCATGGAAGAAACCATCGCGAAAAACCATATTGAAAAAGGCGGTTGAGGCTTTTTCCAAAATGTCATTGGGGTTCAGGCCGAGCTCTTTGATTTTTTCAATCTCATCCACATTCACGCCGTGGATGCGCTCTAAGACCATCACGCGTTTGGCGCAATAGGGCCATTTGACTTCTGGGATATAGAAATAGTCATCCTCCTTGAAGTTCTCGCGCATTTCATCAGCGGCTGCCGCTTCAAAGCGCAGGTCCATTTCAAAACGAACGGTATCTTCAAGGGTTTGAACAGACTCAACCAGCTTTAAACGCATGAGGTCAGGACGGGCGCGTTCCACCCATTCTGCAATGGTGCCCATAAGCTGGAAGTCAGCTTTAAAATCACGCCGGATATGGGGGCGCAAGACTTTTACAGCAACGTCTTCACCGTTGCTTAAGGTCGCAAAATGAACTTGTGCGATAGACGCTGCTGCAACTGCCTCATCATCAAACGCGCTGAATATCTCATCAATAGGCGCGCCGAGGTCTTCTTCGATAATGCGCCGTGCTTCTTTGCCGGAAAATGGGGGCAGACGGTCTTGCAGTTCGGTTAAATCTTCAGCAATTTCCTCGCCCATCACATCTGGGCGGGTGGAAAGGGCTTGGCCCAGTTTAATGGCTGTTGGCCCAAGGTCATGAAGGGCGCGCGCCAGTCGTTGTCCCGGGCGCATTTGTTTAATGCCGCGCACACGACCAACAGGCACAAGGCGCGCCATAAACACAACAGCAGGCGCAATGCCCAATTGTTCAAAAAGAAAGAGAACGTCATAGCGCGCTAAAGTGAGCGCGACACTCATGAGACGTTTAAGAATCGTTAGGCTGCGCAACATCAGATTTTCCATCCTGAATGAATGGCTGCGATGCCGCCTGTCAGGTTGCGGTATTTGACCTGCTCAAAGCCTGCATCACGGATCATCTGCGCAAATTTTTCCTGTGGCGGGAATTTGCGGATGCTTTCTGCGAGATACTGATAGGAATCGCGATCTCTTGCCACAACCGCGCCAATTTCAGGCAGCAGCTTAAAAGAATAAAGATCATAGATTTTATCAAGCACGGGCATGACGACTTCGGAAAATTCAAGGCAGAGAAAACGCCCGCCCGGCTTTAAAATACGATGGGCATCGCGCAAGGCTGCGGGAATGTCGGTGACGTTACGAATACAAAAGGCAATGGTGTAACAATCCATGGAATTATCTGGTACGGGCAGTTTTTCCGCATTACCACATAGCCAGCTTAATCCTTCAAGACGGTGCGCATCAACGGCGCGGCCACGACCGACTTTTAACATTTCTGCATTAATGTCGGTGACGGTGACATGACACTTACCGCCGCGTTTGGCGACCTGATCTTGAATACGAAAAGCGATATCACCTGTGCCGCCGCCCACATCGATGGTGTTCCAGCCATCTTGCGGGTTCAGCCAATCGACCATGGCATTTTTCCACACACGGTGGACACCCATGCTCATGAGGTCGTTCATAATGTCATAACTGGAGGCAACGCTATCAAACACGCCGCGTACCATTTTGGCTTTATCGTCTTTGGCAACCGTGCGGAAACCGAAATGTGTCGTATCTTGATCGGACATATCTTAAAGTCTTTCCCTATAAGAAGTGTTGCGCAAAATAGCCTAAGGAGATGTAATAGGCTAGTACTATTCATACCTGTCATGCTGGCGAAGGCCAGTATCCAGAACTGCGCAGAAAAATAGATTCTGGATCAAGTCCAGAATGACAAAATAGAGACAAGAAAATGCCTGAATTGCCCGAAGTCGAAACCGTCCGTCTGGGATTGCTCCCCGCCCTTGAAGGTCAGATCATAAAAGATGTGATTGTGCGTCGACGTGATTTGCGCACCCCCATTCCTGAAGATTTTGAAGATCATGTGCGCGGGCAAAAGGTTTTGAGCCTGAAACGCCGTTCAAAATATGTGCTGGTGGAGCTGGAAAATGGGCAAACCATTATCATTCATTTGGGCATGTCGGGGCGCATTCGCATTGAAGAAGGCAATCCGCCAGAACCCGATAAACATGACCATGTTGAATTCATCACCGATTCGCGCAAATGCATCCGTTTTGGCGACCCAAGGCGCTTTGGCTTTGTTGATTTAATCAAAGAAGGCGGTGTGGAAAAATATCCGTCCATCATGAAGCTTGGGCCTGAACCCTTAAGTGAGGCTTTTAGCGGCGCGTTGTTGCATGAACGTTTTAAGGGCAAGACAACCTCTATGAAAGCAGCCTTGATGGACCAACGCATTGTGGCGGGGCTTGGTAATATCTATGTCAATGAAGCCTTGTTTCGAAGCGGCATTTTGCCAACGAAAAAGGCAGGCAAGCTTTCTAAGGTGAAAGCAGAGAAGCTGGTCGGGGTGATTAAGGAAGTCTTGGCTGAGGCCATTGAAGCAGGGGGTTCCTCACTTAAAGATCACCGTCAAACCGATGGGGAGTTGGGCTATTTTCAGCATTCATTTAAGGTCTATGGGCGCGAAGATGAGCTTTGTTCAAGCTGTGAAGAATCATCGATTAAACGGATCGTTCAACAAGGGCGATCCACTTTTTACTGTTCGAAGTGCCAACAATAAGGTATGACGCTAGACATGAAAAACGCATTTCGCATAGGACTGCTTGGGCTCTTGTTATTATGGGGCAAGGCAGTTTCGGCACAGGACCTGGCTTTTTTGTCAGCCCTTGAAGATGTGCCGTTAATGGCTGGTTTGAGTGAAGCAACCGATGAAATTGTCTATTTCGATACGCCTGCGGGTCGGATTGTTGAGGCATATGCGGTGGGGACTGTCACGAAATCTTCCATTTTATCTTATTATAAAGAGAGCTTACCTTCATTGGGGTGGCAAGCCAGTTCAACAACTTCGTTTAAGCGCGAAGGGGAATATCTGAGCCTGTTCATATCCATGGATGGAAAAGACGCCACCGTGCGTTTTGCGCTGTCGCCGAATGCGAAATAAGTGTGTTGGAAAGAATTTAAATTTTAAAAAAAGTTAGGGATGAAAATATGGCTTACGAACATATTCTCGTTGAGAAAAAAGGCCGTGTTGGTCTGATTACATTAAACCGCCCCAAAGCCTTAAACGCTTTGTGCACGCCATTGATTGATGAGCTTGGGCTTGCGCTGGATGATTTCGAATCTAACAGTGACATTGGTGCGATTGTTCTAACGGGTAGTGAAAAAGCCTTTGCTGCTGGTGCTGACATTAAAGAAATGTCTGAGCGTGATTTCATTGATGTCTATTCAAATGACTTCATCACCGATGATTGGGAGCGCGTGGCAAAATGCCGCAAGCCCGTGATCGCCGCTGTTGCCGGTTATGCGCTGGGTGGTGGTTGTGAAATGGCAATGATGTGTGATTTCATCATTGCAGGTGAAAATGCCAAGTTTGGTCAGCCTGAAATCACCATTGGCACTATCCCGGGCGCAGGGGGCACGCAACGCCTGACCCGCGCTGTTGGAAAAGCCAAAGCCATGGAAATGTGCCTAACGGGCCGTATCATGGATGCAGAAGAGGCAGAACGCGCTGGCCTTGTAAGCCGTATCGTAGCTGTTGAAGAACTGCTCAATGATGCGCTGGAAACAGCTGAGAAAATTGCCAAACTGTCACAGCCTGTTGTGATGATGGCAAAAGAATCGGTTAATAAGGCGTTTGAGAGTTCTTTGGCTGAAGGTGTGATGTTTGAGCGTCGCGTTTTCCATTCAACATTTGCCCTAGAAGACCGCAAAGAGGGTATGGCTGCTTTTGCTGAAAAGCGTCAGCCAAACTTCCAGAACAAGTAAGGCACCTTCAAGAATCGTCACGATGCATGCTCTTTTTGAGGTCTTTTGAAGGCTTTTGGCCTTATTTAAAAGACCTTGGAGGGGGCGCAAAATGATGATTTTCCTCGTTTTCGGTTCGCAAAGCTCAAGTTTTCACTTTCTTTATGGTTTTCATGCAGATGGTACTTGACGCCTTGCTGGGAACTCCTTATAAGCCCCCAACCGATTTTAGAAATTAGTATTTTCAGGAACAAGCGATGGCTAACACCCAAAACGCAAAGAAACGCGACCGTCAAATCCAACGCCGTACAGATGTAAACACTGCACGTGTTGGTCGTATCCGCACTTTCATCAAAAAAGTTGAAGCTGCGATCGAAGCTGGCGATAAAGCTGCTGCAGAGGCTGCGTTCAAAGTTGCGATGCCTGCGATGCACGCTGGCGTCTCTAAAGGCGTAGTGCATAAAAACACGACAGCACGCAAACTATCCCGTCTGTCTTCTCGTATTAAAGCTCTGGCTTAATCGATAAGATTACTTCGGGATTCGAAGTTCTGACAAAAGGGTCGCAAGTGATTGTTTTGCGACCCTTTTGTCGTGTCTGAACCTCAGGGTTTCTCTTAGGTTTGGCAATTCTGCGTCAAGGGAATTATTTTGCATTTTTGCAAAGGAACCTGTGGACTCTTGGCATATGCGCAGATAAAGTTATCCACAACCTTGATCGGGTCCAAAAGTGGTGAAAATTCAACTTTTGCCATGACATAAAAAAGAGACCGGATCTGTCATAAAATATGTGCCGTTTAAATCGTTTGATCCTTTTGTTGGAATAAACGCACGTGCGCTGTTTTTGTGACAAACGCTTTGAGAATAAATGGGGTAACACGATAGGGGTTTTTAGTAATCCATATCGAATCGGGTTAGGATTGAAGTTAAGGCATGTCTAACGCAATGATCTCGCCAACAACGCAGGGTGAATGGGCGCAAGTATGTTCGCATATGCGCGATGAAATCGGCGATGCGGCTTTTGACAGCTGGTTCAAGCCTATGTCCGTTCATTCCATTGAAAGTGGAACGGCAAATATTTCTGTGCCCACGCGTTTTATGCGCGACTGGATTGCCAATAATTACCTTGAACAAATCAAGGCACTTTGGTCCTCTTTTAATGATCAGATTATTCACGTGGAAGTCATTGTTGCCAATGCCCAAGGTGGTGGTGGTATTCTTTCGCAAGCCTCCCAGCACGCACAGCAAAGCCAGCCTCGGGCAACAACATCGGCACCTCAGGCACAGCTCGCACCTGCGCAACCTGCAAGATTGGCTGATCAGCTTGGTGCGCCGTTGGATGCGCGCTTTACCTTTGATCATTTTGTGGTGGGTAAGCCCAACGAATTTGCCTATGCAGCCTCCAAGCGCGTGGCAGAGGCTGAAACACCACCGTTTAATCCGTTGTTTCTTTACGGGGGCTCCGGCCTTGGTAAGACGCACTTGATGCACGCCATTGCCCAGCAATATGTGGCAATGTATCCCGGTCGCACGGCTGTGTTTTTAACGGCTGAAAAATTTATGTATCGCTTTATCCGTGCTTTGCGCGAACAAAAAACGGTGGATTTTAAAGAGCAGTTCAGAAGTGTGGATATGCTCTTGATTGATGATGTGCAGTTTATTGCGGGTAAAGATTCCACACAGGAAGAATTGTTTCATACCTTTAATTCCTTGGTGGATCAGGGACGCCAGATCGTCTTATCTGCGGATAAATCACCTTCTGATATTGAAGGTTTGGAAGAGCGCCTTAAATCTCGCCTTAATCACGGGCTTGTGGCTGATCTTCATGCCACGACTTATGAGCTGCGCTTGGGGATTCTTTTATCCAAGGCAGAACAGCTCGGTGTGGAATTACCCAGCAAGGTCACAGAATTTCTTGCCCATAAAATCTCTTCTAATGTGCGTGAGCTTGAAGGCGCGTTAAACCGGGTTGTGGCGCATTCCCAGTTGGTGGGGCGTCCCATTACGCTGGAAACTTCTCAAGAAGTCTTGCATGACCTGTTGCGCGCCAATGATCGTCGCGTCACCATTGAAGAGATTCAGAAGAAAGTTGCGGAACATTTTAATATCCGCGTTTCTGATATGCATTCAGCGCGCCGTGCGCGCTCAGTTGCGCGTCCGCGCCAAATTGCCATGCATCTCTCCAAACAGCTCACCACACGCTCTTTACCGGAAATTGGGCGCAAGTTTGGCGGGCGTGACCATACGACCGTCATGCATGCGGTGAAAAAGGTTGATGAGCTTTGCCTGAGTGATCAGGATTTTGCCGAAGATGTCGAGCTGCTGCGCCGTATGTTGGGTGGCGTAAATTAAGGCACTTTTTGCCTTGGGTTGAGTGCCCGAAACTCCTTTAAAAACAAACAGAAATATCCTTGCAAGCGCGTGGGTGAAAAAAGCTGATTTTTTCTCTTAAAAACGCTCTAAAAAGCTTTGGTTTCTCGTCAGCTTTGTTATAATGGCGAACCGATTTGGCTGGTTTGGGGGTAATCCCTTGTGAAATCAGAGGAAATCGGTGATCAGCGGGTAGGCTAAACTTATCTGAAACCATATATTTTGAAGCGATAAAAACGTTATGAAGATTACCATCGAACGCGCAAAGCTAATGAAGTCTCTGGCTCACGTGCAAAGTGTTGTGGAACGCCGCACCACTATTCCGATTTTGAGTAATGTGAAACTGGATGCCATGGGTGGTCGCCTGTCCTTAAATGCAACGGACATGGATCTTGATATCGTTGAAACGGTAGACTGTGAAGTCATCACCGAGGGGGCGACAACCGCACCGGCTCATATGCTGTATGACATTGTGCGCAAATTGCCAGATGGTTCCCAAGTGGAACTGGATAATGGTGCAAATGAAGAATTGCTTACTTTGCGCGCGGGTCGTTCCAAATTTACTTTGGCTTGTTTGCCGACCATGGACTTCCCCTTGATGTCTGGTGGTGAGCTGGATCATAACTTTGCCCTGCCAGCGGGTGAGCTTAAAGGCATTATTGATCGCACACGTTTTGCAATCTCCACAGAAGAGACGCGCTATTACCTTAATGGTATTTATGTACATGCTGGTGAAAATAACGGCGTGCCTGTATTGCGCTCTGTTGCAACAGATGGTCACCGTCTGGCAAGTGTTGAAGTGCCCATGCCTGAAGGTGCAGCCGATATGCCGGGTGTGATCGTGCCGCGCAAAACAGTGGCTGAGCTTCGCAAGCTGATTGATGAAACAAATGATGATGTTTCTGTCTCGCTTTCTGAAACAAAAGTCCGCTTTGCCTTTGGTGAAGTGGTGCTGACCTCCAAGCTGATTGATGGCACATTCCCTGATTATGAGCGCGTGATCCCAACGGGGAACGACAAGATGATGGAACTGGAGTGCAAGCCATTTGCGGCTGCTGTTGATCGTGTGTCTGCCATCTCCACTGAAAAATCCCGCGCCATTAAACTGTCCATTGGGCCGGGCGCACTTGTGCTTTCTGCCAGCAGCCCTGATGCGGGGTCTGCCACAGAAGAAGTTGAAGTGTCTTATGATGCTGATGAGATCGAGATTGGCTTTAACTCTAAATATCTGTTGGATATTGCCCAGCAGGTTGAAGGTGAAACGGCCCAGTTTATGCTTTCTGATGGCGGCTCCCCTACAATCGTGCGTGATGCGGCTGATAGCAGCGCGCTTTATGTCTTGATGCCGATGCGTGTGTGACCTGTTGGTTGAAGCGTGATTATTCAAGGTGAGTGAAACCGTCGCACACAACAGTCTGGGTATGGCCGTACCGATCAATATCACCAGACTGACGTTAAGTAATTTTCGTTGTTACGATTTTCAACGCCTTGATCTGGACCCGACCCCCGTTGTGCTTAGCGGGAATAACGGGGCCGGAAAAACCAATATCCTTGAAGCGGTGTCCTTATTGGCACCGGGGCGAGGAATGCGACGGGCCAAAGCGATTGAGCTGGCACGGCGCGATGAGGGATGTGATGAAGATAGTGGTCGCGCATGGGGCGTGGCTGCAACCGTTAATACCACGGGCGGTCCGGTTGATATCGGCACAGGGCGTGAAGAAACGGGTAAGAAAAGCGGAACGCGCGAAAGACGTGTGGTTCGCATTGAAGGTGAGAGCGCACGCGGTCAGTCTGCACTGGCAGATTATGTGGATGTGGTCTGGCTTTTACCGCAGATGGATCGCCTGTTTTTAGATGGTGCCATCGCAAGACGACGGTTTTTGGATCGGCTGGTTTTTGGGTTTGATCCCAAACATGCCAGTCGCATGAATGCATATGAGCATGGGCTGCGAGAACGTGCCAAATTGCTCAAGACAGGGCGCAATGATGATCGATGGTTATCAGGCCTTGAAGAACAGATGGCGACCAAGGCGGTGGCGGTGGCAGCAGCGCGAAAAGATATCGGGCAGCGCCTTAATATCCTCGCCGTTGAAGGTTATGGCCCATTTCCGGGCGCAAGACTGACCCCGACCGGGATGGTTGAAAACTGGTTGGATGAGTTTAGCGCCTTGGAAGTTGAAGATAAGTTTCGTGCCTTTCTGGCAGAGCATCGCGCACTTGATGCACAGGTCGGTGGGGCAAAAGACGGGGTACATAAAAGTGACCTTCTGGTTCGCCATGTACCAAAAGACCAACCGGCAGAGGTTTGCTCTACCGGAGAACAAAAAGCCTTGTTGACCGGTATGGTACTGGCCAACACAAAGGCATTGGCTTTAGATCGGGGGCGTATACCGCTTCTGCTCTTGGACGAAGTGGGGGCCCACTTGGACGAGGATCGCCGCAAGGCGTTATTTGAAGCTATTTGTGCCATGGGTGCACAAGCCTGGATGACAGGGACTGATCGGGATATGTTTAAGCCCTTTGGGTCTCGCGCCAATTTTTTCGATGTGGAAAAAGCGGCAGTTGTGCGGGTTAATGAATAAAGTGAAAGTTAAACTTGGGTAATCGACAATGAGCGAAGAAAACCTACCAGTAGATGGTGATAACGGCGAAGAATACGGCGCGGATTCCATTAAAGTCCTTAAAGGCTTGGAAGCTGTGCGTAAACGCCCGGGTATGTATATCGGGGATACCGATGATGGTACCGGCTTGCATCACATGGTGTATGAGGTTGTCGATAACGGTATTGATGAAGCCCTTGCAGGCCATTGTGATATCCTGATTGTGACCCTAAATGGCGATGGGTCTGTCACCGTTTCTGATAACGGTCGTGGCATTCCGGTTGATATCCATGCTGAAGAAGGTGTTTCTGCCGCAGAAGTGATCATGACCCAGCTCCACGCAGGTGGTAAGTTTGACAGTAACTCCTATAAAGTTTCCGGTGGTTTGCACGGTGTGGGGGTTTCGGTTGTAAATGCCTTGTCCGATTGGCTGGAGCTGAAAATTTACCGCGATGGTAAAGAGCATTATGTGCGTTTTGAAAATGGCGATGTGGTTGAATCCTTAAAAATCGTTGGCGATGCACCGTTGAAAGAAGATGGCACACCGGAGACAGGCACATTTGTGACTTTCCATGCCTCTGAAGAAATTTTTGCCATTACCGATTATGACTACAACACGCTTGAGCATCGCTTGCGCGAACTGGCGTTCTTGAATTCTGGTGTGCGTATGTTGTTGCGTGATGAGCGCCACGCAGAAACAAAAGAAACACCGCTTCATTATGAAGGTGGCTTGATCGAATTTGTGAAATATGTTGATCGTTCTAAAACACCTATTCTGCCGGAACCCGTCTATATGGACGGTGTAAAAGCTGATAATAATGGTGAGGAAGTTGGCGTGGAAGTTTCCATGCAGTGGAATGACAGTTATCATGAAAATGTCATGTGTTTCACCAACAACATCCCACAGCGCGATGGCGGTACACATTTGGCAGGTTTCCGTGGTGCTTTGACGCGTACAGTCAATGCCTATGCCCAAGAAAGTGGCTTGGCGAAAAAGATGAAAGTCACCATTTCCGGTGAAGATATCCGCGAGGGGCTTTCTGCTGTTGTCTCGGTTAAAGTGCCGGACCCGAAATTCTCTTCTCAGACCAAAGACAAGCTTGTGTCTTCAGAAGTGCGCCCTGTTGTGGAAAATATCACAGGGGAAGCCTTAAAAGAATGGTTTGAAGAACATCCCAATGAAGCCAGACAGATTATTGGTAAAATCTGTGAAGCAGCAGCGGCGCGTGATGCAGCGCGCAAAGCGCGTGAACTGACCCGTCGCAAAGGTGTGATGGATATTTCCTCGCTTCCAGGTAAACTTGCGGATTGTCAGGAACGTGATCCTGCCAAATCTGAACTCTTCATAGTGGAGGGTGATTCCGCGGGGGGATCTGCTAAGCAGGGCCGTGATCGTAAAAGTCAGGCTATCCTTCCGCTAAAAGGTAAAATTCTCAACGTTGAACGTGCGCGTTTTGATAAAATGCTGAGCTCGCAAGAAGTCGGCACCTTGATCACAGCCATGGGCACAGGCATTGGGCATGAAGATTTCAATATCGAGAAATGTCGCTATCATAAAATTATCATTATGACCGATGCGGACGTGGATGGATCACACATCCGGACCCTTCTTTTGACTTTCTTCTTCCGTCAAATGCCGGAAATTATCGAGCGTGGTTATCTTTATATTGCCCAGCCACCGCTTTATCGGGTGAAGCGTGGTAATTCAGAAGTTTATCTGAAGGACGAAAAAGCATTAGAAGACCATCTGGTTAATCTGGCTGTGAATGACTGTATTTTGGCCTTGGAAAATGGCGGTCAGATCGGTGGGGAAGATTTACGCTCTCGCATCAATAATGCACGCAAAGTCAAAGGCCTGTTAGGTCAGCTTTCAAGTAAGGTCCCATCCAATATTTTGGAACAGGCTGCAATTGCGGGCGCACTTAATGTGGAACTTCTTCAAGATGAGACCCATGGCGGCGAGCTTGCCAAAATGGTTGCTGAGCGCCTTGATGAGATTGAAAGTGATCTGACCAAAGGCTGGCAAGGGGCCGTTCAAGATGATGGCAGTTTGTCCTTTAGCCGCACATTGCGCGGGGTAACTGAGACCCATCACCTTGATCAAGGGCTTATTCGTTCTGCTGAAGCACGTGCGCTTCATGCTTTGTCTGATGAGCTTAATGAAAGTTTCTCAAAACCAGCTAAATTACTGCAAAAAGAGAAAGAGTATATCGTTGATGGTCCAATCGATTTGGTCGATATGGTCACGGACCTTGGCAAAAAAGGCATGAATGTCCAACGCTATAAAGGGCTAGGTGAGATGAACCCGGAACAGCTTTGGGAAACGACACTGGATGAAAGTGCACGTTCATTGTTGCAGGTTAAGGTTAATCATGTTGATGAGGCTGAAGAAGTCTTTTCAACCCTGATGGGCGATGTGGTTGAACCACGCCGGGACTTTATTCAGGACAATGCCTTGAAGGTTTCTAATCTGGATGCCTAAGGTAGTGGTCCTGCGCCTAAAGTTTTGCACTCATAGGCAAAACTAAATATCTGTGCTCTCGGAAATAAATTTTCCTTCTGGGAATTAGCAGCATACCAGCTCACTTATACAGTGAGCTGGTTTTTTGTTGGATTAATTGAGATTTGACTTTGTTCCTATATGAACTTTGAAGCAGATCACTGGCAAGCCCCTAGTATTGTAGACAC